>JAOTWM010000521.1 GCA_029862885.1 Gammaproteobacteria bacterium | reverse complement strand
GAATTGGACGCGAGCGAAGCAAAGGATCTGCCGCCGGTAAGCGACTAGGGAGGCTACCGGCCGCTAGCGCACCGATTCCTATGCGTAAAAATCGCCGACGCGAACTATCTATTGTAAACATAACGATTCATTTTACCGATCCGTCACGCATGTGATCGTATCGCCTCCCTAACCAATAAGCCAACGCACCCCAAATTATTGCCAGTGGCGCCGCCAGCACAGCAATTGCGACCAAACCGGCACCGGCCGCCGCCAGCAACGCGTAAGCCCAGCCGCTCAATGCACCCCACCACGATACACCAGCGCATCGACGATATTTTTGGAGTTGTACTTATCGATCCGCGGCAGCAACGTATACAACATTTCCCGCACCGGTCGAGCGATAGCAAAATTCACGGCTCGCCGCGACACCTGCACGACCAGCAACACCCCCAGAACTGGCGCAATGCTGAATGCGAGCAAGCCGACTGTCACGATCGTGGGCAATATCACCATAACCAGCGCCACTCCGAAACGCGACACTAATCGACCCGTCACGAGCAACTGCAGCACCACAGTAATCGTGTTCACCGCAAGATCCATAAATGCAAATTTTTGCGTGCGGTCAGTCCCGTGTCGAACTCGGCCTCGACAATTCGCGCTTGGGTAAAATACAAGAATGTCGCCACAGTGGTGTACAGCAAGATATAGCCGCATATACCCAGTAAATACCGTGAGCCCACTACGCGCAACAGCCCTTCGTACACATTACCGCCTAGCGCTGGCGACGATTCGGTCGAGTTCGACCCAGACCAACGACGTAAAATGCCAATACAAAGCAGCGCCAACGCTAACAATAGACTGGCCACCAACAACAAATTTGGCACGCCGATGGCTCCCACCAATGACGCCGTCAGGAGCGGCCCTACGATTGCACCCCCGCTGCCTCCCGCAGCAATGATTCCGAACAAACGTTTAGCTGATTCCGTATCAAATATATCGACAATGAAACTCCAAAACACCGAGCCCGCAAATAGGTTGAATACGCTGAGCCAAATAAAGAACGCGCGAGCGACATAAACCGCGTTCCTGTCAAGTTGGAACAAACCATAAAAACACAACAGATTCGCGATAAAGAACAGATACGCAACCGGCAGGAGCGTGCGCCGCGAATACCTCGACGCCAACCAGGCAAATACTGGCACCGCGATAACCATTGCGAGAAATGTCCCAGTAAACAGCCACTGTAGTTGATCGACACCGCCGCGAATGCCCATCTCATCGCGAACCAGGCGCAATATATAGTAGCTACTGAGTAGAAAGAAAAAATACAAAAATGACCAAATAACGCCTCGGATTTCCGGTTCGGAGACGTTGAAAAAGCGTGCCAAACCGTTGCGCTTATGGAGTATTCGAGGTTTGGACACGACGATGCGCTTGCCCGGATAGATTATTTATGACGGGTTCGGACGTCAGCGGATATCGAACTACATAGTCGGTGCGATCGCCCGCGGATGCATAGCCGTAGCATGGGTGAAGGGGGGTCGTGCAGAATACAACACCCGAATCCTGAATCGCCCCGCAATCTTATATTCGCTGCACGCATATACGCCTCAATTGTATATTCACAAATGCGAACGCGTGGCATGAAACCTATCCAGATCTCGCAGGTCGTTGTATATTTGGACCTTTCCAGAATTACGCTGAGACAAATCCTGCTATACTTAAGCGGGAAACTCAATCTCGGACGAATCGAATCGACGCAAGGTGATTTCGCCCGCACACCGATATGTGAGTCGGTGCAAATACACCGCATCGATTTGCAGGGGGTACAACAGATGGCATCAGACGAACGCCGAGCCGGAAAAGAACGACGGCAAGAGGGAAATCGTCGGCAAGTATCGGAAAAACCGCCCGACGCGCCGGAGCGCCGAACTCGGAAGGTGCGTCGAACCTGGAAGGATCGCCGATCGTCTCCCCAGTAGAGCCAGATCGTGATGGGCCGAATCGGCGAAGATCGTGCATAACCGGGGCGGGCTGATGAGGAGTTTACACAATGACGACTACCGGACGCCGATCTGGGAAAAATCGACGCAGCAACAAAGAGCGTCGCGACCCGAGAGCGACTTGAGCGATCCACAATCCAGTCGCCGAAGCGGCCGGCAGCGATGAAGTGGCGCCGACCAACACAAGACTAATTGAACTGAACCCCAGGCACGTGGCTCTATGGTGGAATATTCTAGCCATCGCCACTGGCAATGCGGTGGCTGCAGAACCGCCAACCGAACCGCTAACCCGCGCGTATTATGATCTTGAAGTAGCAAGCTACTGCGGACTCACGACTGAGAGGGTACAAGCTGGATTTGTACGCGAATCAGAGCGCCTCATTAAACAAAACGATATCGATCAATCCGGGATTGAGGCCGCACGCATGCAGGCGTGGAAGGAAGCGTATTCGGAATGGGACAATCGTGGCTTGGGTGGTTTTAGAAAGTGGTGCAGCACCGACGGGCAAGCAGCCGCGGATCGATTCGAAACGATCGCGCAGTAAAATCACAGCCATTCTCGAGCTTCAAGCGATCGACCGGGCCGCCTCGCACATATTCGTGAGTTTGGCGACCGAGCGATCACGCCCTAACAACCCCAAACCACAATCTGGCGCGGCGATGAGACGCTTCGTATCAATGTGATCGAGCGCAGAAGTCAGTCGCGCGCGAATCTCGTCCACGCTTTCGATATGGCTTTTAGCGATTGCGACGACCCCAAGAACTACCGTGGTTTTGGCGAACATCTCGAGCAACGCCAGATCGTTATGCCGATGTGCATCCTCCAGCGACACGGCATCCACACTGGAAGCGTCAATAGCGGCTGCGAGGCGAGAATACGCGTCGGGATCGGCCTTGGGATAGTTTGGATGGTCCAAACGGTCGGGGTAACCGCAACACATATGCACCGTACGCACCACCCCCTGTGGGCAGCCGTGAAACGCGCGCTCGAGATTCTCCATTCCGTATTCCAACGCCGCGTCGGGCCTGCGCGCGAATACCGGCTCGTCGATTTGAATGTGACGGCACCCCGCTTCGGCCAACGACAAAACCTCTTGATTTAGTGCCGCGGCAAGGTCGGCGCCCATCTCGCGCGGCGATTGATAAAAGGTATTAGCCGTGGTATCGGCGATGGTCATCGGCCCCGGCAAGGTAATTTTTACAGGCCGGTTGGTGCATGCTTGAGCACGCCGGTAATCCGCCGCCAAAAAGCGAGCGCGAGCGCGAACCCGGGCCACAATCGTTGGCAAGAACGCCGAATAAGCGCCGTTACGCAACGATTTTTCGGTCAATCGTTCGAAATCGATGCCTTCAATATGCCGACAGTGATAATGAATGTAGTTTTCCCGGCTCACCTCTCCATCGGTCGGGATATCTATACCCGCCCGGACCTGGTCGTCGATCACTTCCGCAACGCCACGACTCAGCACCACCTCGAGGTCATCGCCGAGCGCTGCGGCGGCCGATTCCCAAGCCATCGTCGGATTAGCGGTATCCGGGCCCGAGGGGATGTTGAACCAATCCGGCAGAGTAACGAAATCAGGCTTAGGGTAGGCCCCGATACAGGTTGTCAATAATCCCATGCCGCCAATTAACGTGTTCGTTATTCTTCTTTATTCTGCTGCTGAGTCGG
>JAOTWM010000071.1 GCA_029862885.1 Gammaproteobacteria bacterium | reverse complement strand
TCGCACCAGCGCTAACACCGCATCGATATGAGGAGTGGGCGTATCGGTCAAATCACCGAGTTCAGCAACCGCGCCAATCAGCGCCTCGACCTCCAATACCTTACCGGCTTCGACGTCCTGTAACATGGAGGTCTTATGCTTGCCGACCCGCTCGGCACCCGCAATCCGTTTTTCCAGCGGCACACGAAACTGTATTCCGAGCTTATGGGCGACGTCCTGAGCTTCGGTCATCATTTGTTCAGCAAGACTGCGTGTATCGGGGAATCGACAAATATCGACGAGCGTCGAATGGGTCAAGGCACTAATCGGATTAAAGGACAGGTTTCCCCACAACTTTAGCCATAACTCGGAACGAAAATCGGCCAGCACCGGCGCCTTCAAACCCGCCTCGGTCAACATGGCCGCCAGCCTCCGCACGCGCTCGCTTTCGGAACGATCCAACTCACCGAGTGGAAAGCGCATACCTTCTATATGGCGAATTACTCCCGGTTTAGCAATTTCCGCAGCCGGATACGCAATACATCCGATAATACGCTCGGGCTCGATGTTGGCCGCGATGCGCCCGTCCGGGTCAACCGCGTTGATAGTATGGCCGTCGAACTCACCTCCATGGCGTTGAAAATACCACCACGGGATTCCGTTCTGCGTGGTCAGGACAATCGTATCGGCGCCGAACAACGACCGCACCTGCTCGGCCACGGACCCGATTTGTTGAGATTTCAGACCCAGAATCACTAAATCCTGCGGCCCGACCTCCTGCATATTGTCCGTGGCTGCAACGCCGGCGGCGAGCTCCTCAGTGCCGTCATTCATAATCAAGCGTAAGCCGCTATCGCGGATCGCATTCAGGTGAGCACCACGCGCGATTAACGTGACATTGTGCCCGGCGTTATGGAGCTTGACTCCGAATAAACCGCCTATCGAACCGGCGCCGACCACACAAATCTTCATTGGTCTCTCTCCAGATTAACGCGATGTTGGCAAACGCGCATGGTACCCCCGCCTCTCAAGCAATTCCAATAGTCACGCGACTTGGCCCGCCAAATACAACCAGGTCTCGACAATCGAATCGGGATTCAACGACACGCTGGTAATACCCTCGTCCATGAGCCACTGTGCTAAATCGGGATAATCCGACGGCCCCTGGCCACAAATTCCCACGTATTTGTCGGCGCGTCGGCAGGCTTGAATCGCGTCGTGCAATAGTCGTTTTACCGCGGGATTGCGCTCGTCGAACAGCGATGCCACCAGACCGGAATTGCGATCCAAACCGAGTGTCATCTGGGTGAGGTCATTGGACCCGATCGAAAATCCGTCGAATCGCGTCAAGAATTCGTCCGCAAGGATTGCGTTGGACGGTATCTCGCACATCATTATGAGCCGCAAGCCGTTTTCACCTCGGCGCAGGCCGTTTTCAGCCAATAGCTCGACGACGGCGTCGGCCTCGTCGAGGGTACGCACAAAAGGCACCATGATCTCCACATTGGTCAAACCCATTTGCCCGCGCACTAGTCGCAATGCCCGGCACTCCAGCTCGAAACATTCCCGAAAACTATCCGCCACATAACGAGAAGCGCCACGAAAACCGAGCATCGGATTGGCCTCCACCGGTTCGTATCGCGACCCACCGAGCAAGTTCGCGTACTCGTCGGATTTGAAATCCGATAATCGAACGATAACCGGATGTGGTGAAAACGCCGCCGCCAGCGTGCCGATGCCCTCGGTGAGCTTGTTTACATAGAACGTCACCGGATCCGCATAGCCAGCAATCCGCTTAGCCACCTCTGCCTTCAGATCGCCGTCGAGCGCGTCGAATTCCAGTAACGCGCGTGGGTGTACTCCGATCGTATTACCAATGATGAATTCGAGGCGAGCCAGCCCGACTCCCGCGTTGGGAAGGCGGCACATCGTAAACGCACGTTCGGGATTTGCAATATTCATCGTAATCTTGAAGGGAATGTCGGGCATATTGTCGACCCGAATTTCGCGTCGCTCGAATGCAAGTTCACCGCGATACACATAACCGGTGTCACCCTCGGCGCACGACACGGTTACCGGATCGCCATCGGTTATGCGTGTGGTGCCATCCTGGGTACCGACGATCGCCGGAACCCCCAGTTCACGCGCGATGATGGCGGCGTGACAGGTGCGGCCGCCGCGGTCGGTAACGATGGCGGCGGCGCGCTCCATGATCGGCTCCCAATCCGGATCGGTCATCGTCGTGACCAGTACGTCACCCGGGCGTATCGATTCCATTTGCAACAGGTCGGATATGATTCGTGCGGTCCCGCTGCCGATTTTCTGGCCGACGCTGCGTCCGGTTGCCAACACCTCGCCTCGGGCGGCGAGTTCAAAGCGCTCGAGATTCACACCGCGTTCGCGGCTTTTTACCGTCTCCGGGCGCGCCTGCAATATATAAAGATTCTGATCTTGTCCGTCCTTGCCCCATTCGATGTCCATGGGCTGACCGTAATGCGCTTCGATTTGTACTGCGTAGCGCGCCAAGGCTTCGACGTCGGAGTCCGTCAATGCAAACCGGCCACGCTCACCGGCACTCGTATCGATAACTGTAACCGCTTCGGTGTTACCCGTGCCGTATATCATCTTCACCGCTTTGGAACCGAGTTGCCGCCGCAAGATGGCGGACTGATTGCGAGCGAGCGCGGGCTTGTATACATAGTACTCGTCGGGATCGACCTGACCCTGTACTACAGTCTCACCTAATCCATACGCGGCGTTGATCAACACGACGTCCTCAAACCCGGATTCCGTATCCAGCGTAAACATCACGCCACTCGCGCCGATATCGCTGCGAACCATAAGTTGTATGCCGGCCGACAACGCGATTCTGGCTGCGTGGTACCCTTTGTGGTGGCGATAAGCGATCGCGCGATCGTTATATAACGACGCAAACACTTCCGTTACCGCGCGCAGTACCGCGTCGACGCCGCTGACATTTAGGAACGTCTCCTGCTGCCCTGCAAACGACGCATCGGCCAAGTCCTCGGCGGTCGCGGAAGAGCGCACGGCTACCGCCACATCAGTGGTTTCGTCCCCCAAATTCCGGTAGGCCTCGCGTATCTCCGATTCAAAATTCATGGGTAATGGAGTCTCAATAATCCACTGTCTGATCGACGCCCCGGTTGCACTCAGCGCGTCGAGGTCGTTGACATCGAGTGTTGCCAATGCGGCCGCGATTCGCTCGGCCAGTCTGTTGGTATCGAGAAACTCGCGGTACGCCGATGTCGTCGTCGCAAACCCCCCCGGCACGCGCACTCCGGCATTGCCTAACTCACGAATCAGCTCACCGAGCGACGCATTTTTACCCCCCACCCGGTTGATATCGGCACGGCCCACGGACTCCAACCCACATATTCTTGCTTGTTTCAAGTTCAGACTCCTGTTGCTGTACGGCGAAAAACGTCGCGATTGCCATTCCCCGGGGCACGGCAGTGTGCCATTATAGCGCTCGTAGGAGGTGGGTCAGGTGACAAATTCGGTCGACAATGGCACCAAACGTGTGGTCGATGGGAGGCCTTGCGTGTATTACGACGGCTACTGGATTCGTTGTTATACCCCGCCACCAGAGTCGCTCGCTGCCCGCCAGACGCTCATCTACCACCTTACCCGCCGCACATTCCACCATACCGAAGCTGGCATCAATACCCCCGGCGAGAAGCTCGTTGCGGCCCGGCACTCATATGACAACGAAATCGATCCCGCCCGCAAGCGAGTCAAGGGCGCCATGCTGGCCGGCGCATTGTTCAACCGGGTAACGGACATTTTCACGAGCGTGGTGGAGCTGGCTAAGCGCGGCGTTGTGGTCGACTACGATAATGAGTTGATGCGCCAATGTAACGATTATCTGAAAGAAGCCATGGAACTCGGGAAAACCGTTAAACATTTTAGTGGGCAGGAAGGGATCGATGAACTCTGGGGCGAACCGTTAAAAGCATTTACGATGTCGCTCGAAGAGTTTTATAACAGCCGTTATATAAAGATTTCGCAGAGTAAGCGTGACATCGACCGAATAGCTTCGGCCATGGCCGCAAGCGTCGAGCACCTCGCTCCGTTTAATGGCATCGAACCGTTGATTAATGAATTCAAGGAGGCTGCAAAACTGGAATGCGAAACGATGAAGAGCGATCCGGCGATTTTTGAAATATGGCCGCGGTTTGTTGCAGCAGGGGAAGCGTTGTTGGCATTTTCCCCGGACATTCCGCGCGGTCAAACCGAGACCTATGCCTGTTATCTCCGTGATGGCACTCGTCTGGTGCGTGATGGCAAGGATTTGCTCGCCTATATTGCCGGAGCACGGGTTCCGATGCCGAAAAGCACCGACGCGTTTATGTCGGCGTGCCAGAATTACGCCGAATCGGGGCGCTGTCTTAAAGCGGCTTCGTAGGAACGCGGATGAACCGCCGAAGTGCCGTCGAATCGACTGTTGATCGTATCCGCCGGCTGACGAAGAACAACGACGTCGATCCCTCGTGCCTGATGGCTATCAAATTCGAATTGCTATCGCTCGCGCAACAACGTGAACTGTTTACGCAACACGACTTCGCGCCGCCGACTCCGGGCGCCAAGCGCCAATCGTGTCTGTACCGCATCGCGGAGGATTCCGACCACCGTTTTGCGCTGTATGTCAATTCCGCGCGGGCCGGCGTGGATACCCCAGCCCATAATCACACCACCTGGGCCATCATCGTGGGCATCGACGGAGACGAAATGAATCGTTTTTACCGGCGCACTGACGATGGCGTCGAAATAACCCATACCGAGACAGTGCGTGCGGGCAACGGTGTAGCGATGATGCCCGACGACTTGCACTCGATTCACATTCACGGAACCGAACCTATCATCAATTTTCATATGTATGGCTTAGGCCTCGAACAACTCCACGCACGCCAGTATTTCGAAGCCGAAACGAGCCAATGGAAAGTATTCCCCCCGCACGACGATATTCGCGACGCGCGCTAGGCGCAGCCTGCTATGTCCACGGGCAAATTTATTGACTGCACCGACCTGCACGCGTTGTTGGGTAGCGCTGAGGAATTCGCGCTTCTGGACGTACGCGAGCAGGGAATCTTCTGCAAGGAACATATACTGCAAGCGAATTGCGTGCCGTTAAGTCATCTCGAGCTACTAATCGACGACTTGGTTCCGCACCGGAATACCACGATCATAATTTCCGACGGCGGACCGCCGAACAGCGAGTCGATGGCGCAACGCGCAGTGGCCCGGCTCAGCGCCCTTGGTTATACAAATTTACGAATCCTGTTCGGCGGCACCCACAGCTGGCGTGAAAAAGGACTCATGTTGTTCTCCGGTGTCAATGTTCCAAGCAAGGCGTTTGGTGAGTTCGTCGAGCACAATTACGATACGCCGCGAATTTCCGCGACCGAACTGCACGACCGAATGGCACGCGGCGAGCGACTCCGCATCGTCGACAGCCGGCCGTTTACGGAATACCAACGCATGAGCATCCCGAACGGGATCGACGTACCGGGCGCCGAGTTGGTTCATCGAATCTTCGATCTCGTGCCGGAGCCGGATGTCGATGTTGTCGTAAACTGCGCGGGACGCACCCGCAGCATCATCGGTGCACAGTCGCTGATCAATGCCGGTGTGTCGAATCGAGTAATGGCATTAAAGGACGGCACGATGGGCTGGAAGCTCGCCGGCTTGGAGCTGGAGCACGGCCAGAGCCACCGCGCCGACGCACCGAGTGCTGAGGGTTTACGGGATGCACAGCAGGCCGCGCAGCGCGTTGCACAACGCTTTAATGTACGCCGTATCGATAACGATCGGCTGTCTGCCTGGCGCAACGACAACGGGCGAACGTTGTACATACTGGATGTGCGTACTCCGGAGGAGTTTCAAGCCGGGCATTTGCCGGGGTCGCGGCCAGCGCCCGGCGGACAACTCGTGCAAGCAACCGACGAATACATTGCGACCCGCAATTCACGCGTCGTACTGGTGGACGATAACGGGATACGCGCAACGATGACTGCATCCTGGCTGTTGCAAATGGGATGGTCCGATGTCTACGTCCTGGACGGCGGAATTACCGGCCACGCGCTGCAGAACGGAGAACACATCCCGAACGTGTTGGGATTAGGGCCGGCGGATTTAGTTACAGCGGCAGACCTCAAGGCCGCACTCGACTCGGGCGAGTCGGTGCAGGTCATGGATCTCGCAAGCAGTCTGGAATATCGCGACCGACACATTCCCGGCGCATGGTGGAGTCCGCGCTCCCGGCTCGACTCCGCGCTCGCCGTTCAACCCGCCGTAGGTTTGCTGGTACTGACGTCACCGGATGGCCGGCTCGCGCAACTCGCCGCGAACGATCTATCGATTGTGCGCCCGAAACAATTAGTGCGGGTGCTGGAGGGCGGCACACAGGCGTGGATCGAATATGGTCTGCCAATCACCTCGGGGCTCGATGGCACTACCTCCGCCACCGACGATGTCTGGTACAAACCCTACGAGCACCGCGAAGCGGTTGCCGACCGTATGCAGGAATACCTGGATTGGGAGGTCGCACTCGTGGAACAAGTCGAAGCCGACGGCACAATGCGATTTCGCTATTTCGAGTAATTCGTTCTACTCACCGCGACAAATCGGCCGCGTCAGACAGGTCGGACCACCACTACCAGGACAAGAAATATTGTGTCCGTTTATAGCGTACACCTCGATGCCGTGGCGCTGCATCTCGGCTATTGTCAGCGGATTGCCAGCGAGCGCCACACAACGCCGCGGCGCAATGGCGAGTACGTTACAGGCCATCGTCGCAAATTCCGCCTCAGGCACTTCGATCAACGTCATTCCCCGGCTCAATAGTAACTGTCGAAACGGCACCGGCATCAGCGGCGAATACACCACAGCGAGATCGATATCCACAGGACTAAACATCGACATCAAATGAAACACGTCATTTTCACCTTGCCAGTGCGGTAGCGGTACTGAGATAACCTCGACTCCGTCACCTAATATCGTCTGAAGTTGCCTGATTCCCTCCGCGTTCGTGCGATAACCTTCGCCCACCACAATAGTCTTAGCATCCAACCACACGACGTCGCCGCCTTCCAATAACCCCGGCGCCGCTATCGCACCCGCAATCCGCCACCCACGTGCGGCCAACACCTGCGCCGCGACCTTTGGTTCATGCTGCCGCGCCGCTTTGCCCATGCGACACATCACCACGCCGTCGGCAGCCAACAGCGTCGCGTCGCGAACATATATGGCATCCAGCGTCAACTTATCGTCCGCGGGCAAAAACTCAATTGCCGTACCGAGCTCGGACAGAATCCGCAACAGCTCGTCGTATTCATCAATCGCTGCCGACAAGTCCGGCCGTGCGAGATAATTCAAACTATTCCATTCTGCGTCGAGTTTAGCGTCACTTACAAACGCGTCACGCGGGTGTCGAAGAGCGATCCGCTCAACACGGCCGAATTCATTGAGATCGGTTACGGCAGGTCTACCTACGATGTCGGAGATTTGACGGTTCAATCCGGAATTATTTTCGACAATTATTTAGGTGGCAACGAATCAACAAAGTTTTCGCACGCGGAAACCCATCGCTGCAATTCCGTATCGGACTCGAACCCTTCAGGCTCTACGTATACAAAACCCGTCAACGGCTTGCCGGTAAAATCCATTTCCCTGACATGTGATTGCGATAACGCCTTTTCGTATTGTTCCGCCCCGACCCGGGCCATGAGAGTTTCACCGATTACGCCGCAACACATATTTCCGGACAGCATAAAGGCTATGCCGCCGAACATCTTCTTCTCGGCCACGTCGATGCGATCGGCAAATTCCTCGCGGAGACGTTGGGCCACGCCTTCATCGTACGCCATCTTACTGTCCGACAGAAAACATCGCTTCCAAGTCATGTCGCGAGTAGGTTCGAAACGCCAACATCGTTTCCGTGTGTTCTATGCCTTCTACATTGGCTAACTTATCAGTCACCAAATTTGCCAGATCGTCGTTGGTTTTTACTCGGATTATCGCGACCAATTCATAGTTGCCACTCACCGAAAACACTTCCGATATTTCGCTTTGGCCCGCCAGAAGTTCCGCCACACTCTTGATCTTTTGTCGTTCGACACCCAACAAAATAATCGCTGTAACCATCATGCATCCCCGTCTACTATTCAGAAATTTCAAATTAGGTTCGCTAGAACCTATCGCAAAACAGCCGAGCGCAGCTGAGACAAGGCGAAAACGGTCGAAAAAGCGCAGTGTACGTCAGTACATGAGCGTTTTGAGACCGTTTTTAACGAAGTATCAGCAAAGCGCAGGCGTTTTGAGACAGGTTCTACAGCCCTTCCACCGTCTCCGCGACTAGCTGATCGACGACCCCGGCCAATGCCTGTTGTTCACCAGCCCCTTCGGCGCAAGCACTTCTGAACGTCCGCAACTGCCGGTGCGCACTGGTGCCGCCAGCAAGAATCGTGCGCCCATGCTCCACCTCCGCCACACAATCAAAAAACTCCGCATCTTCGCGAATCAGTACAAGCATTTCCTCGAGCAGTTGCTCGTAAGGTATGATCGTTCCTTCGCCAAAATCGATGAGGCCCTCATCGATTCCATAACGGTGCGCGCGCCAGCGGTTTTCATTGACGAGCATGGGCGCATACTCGCGCCAGCGTTTGTTATCGCGGCGTAATCGATACAACATTCGCAGCCAACATTTATACATTGCGGCGACGCATATCCCGTCGTCCATGCGCGTGCAGATATCGGCGATTCGCATCTCCAGGGTCGGAAATTTCTCGCTCGGCCGTACATCCCACCACATTTTTGTGGCGTCCTCGATAATCCCCGCATTTACCAACACTTCTACATGCCGACGGTACTCGGCAAAGCTTTCAAATCGTTCCGGCAATCCGGTGCGCGGCAGCTCGTCCCAAACAGATATTCGGTAGGACTTGAGACCGGTATCGTGCCCTTTCCAGAACGGCGACGACGTGGAGAGGGCCAAAAAATGAGGCAGCACGTAGGTAACTTGGTTCATCAAGTCGATGCGCAATTCATCATCGTCGATGCCGACATGAACGTGCATGCCACTGATCATTAAGCGTCGCACTACTCCCTGCAAATCCTTGGCCAACGCGTTGTAGCGTTGCTTGCGGGTATGCTCCTGGTGAACGCCCTGGGCGAAGGGATGTGTCGACGCCGCCACCAGCGCGAGATCATGATTGCGTGCCACTTCGGCCACGGTGTGGCGTAGTTCGGCGAGGTTGTCGCGAGCGTCTTTGATGGACCCGCACACCCGCGTGCCTACCTCGACCTGGCACTGCAGAAATTCCGGTGTGACCTGCGTCGCAAGGCGGCGCTTGCACTCCGGCATTAACGTCGCCGGTGCTTCGGCGATCAGATCCCGCGATTCGGGATCGACCAGCATATATTCTTCTTCGATGCCAACCGTAAAACTCGGTTCCTTCATTGTCATACCGCCAGCGCCGGATTTACCGGCAGAATATCAATGACATCCGCCATGCATTCGTGCAGTCGCGCGGCCCAGGTCAGCGCGTCGGCATGCTCTGTAATCAGGTCTTGGCGAATCTCCAATAAGACATGGGGCAGACCCGTACCGGCACCGTGTTCGTTCATGGAATATCCCAGCGGCTCGCGCGCATCGTAGGGTTGGTTGTCGCCCACACACAAGTCGACTTCGCGGCGTAGTCTGGCCAATAGCGGTTGCGCCACGAGCGGATCGTCGCCCCACAACACACCTACGTGCCACGGCCGGGGTACAGCACCGAACACTGGCGTGAAACTATGTATAGAAATAATACAGGGCTCCGCGTAGCGCCGTCGCAAGGCCGTCAATTCGTTACGAATCGCGTTGTGGTATGGGTGAAAGATCTCATCGGCACGCTGCGCGGCATCGGCCTCCGTAACCCCGACATTACCCGGAATCGGTATTCCGTCACTTACCGCCGCAATAGAAGCCGGATTACCCGGATAGCGGTTGAGATCAATGACAAGGCGCGAGTAGTTGCCCATGATTAATGGCGCGTCAAAGCGATGCGAAAATTCACGCGCTACCGTCATGCTGCCGATATCGTAGGCAACGTGTTGCGCACGCTGACTGTCAGACAATCCCAGCTGGCCCAGCGACGGTGGTATGCGGTTGCTCGCATGATCGCATAGGATGAGACAGCGTCCCGTACCGCCGGAATTCTCGATCGTGTACGGCGGAGGATCGCCGGGCGCTAGTAATCCCTTGGTCATAAGTGTTTATTCAATCGCAATCGATATAACGATCGATTATAAGTGTTTTAGCGAAACTCGCCAGCCTGGATATGCGGCTGTCGCTTGTTGCGAATTGCACACTGTGGCAGCATGCCGCCTGTTCTCAGAACGCTGACCGAACTTTGACCGACCGACTAGGTTTTGCCCGCACCAGCGATGTTGTTTGGTTTCTCGTACTGGCGGCAATTTGGTCGTCGGCGTTCATGTTTATAAAGATAGGCGTAGCGACGATTCCGCCACTGACCCTGGCCGCCGGCCGTCTCGCACTCGCCGCGCTGCTATTGTGGGGTTACCTGTTGTTTAGCGGCGCACAGATCCCGCTCCGGGCCTCGACATGGGGTGCGTTCGCGTTCATCGGCTTTTTCGGCAACGCATTGCCATTTAGTCTGATCAGTTGGGGAGAACAGTATATCGACAGCTCCCTGGCTGCGATCTTAATGGGGATAATGCCGGTTGCCACGGTCATTCTCGCGCATCTGTCGATCCCCGAAGAACCATTCACGACTCGGCGCATACTGGGAGTACTGTGCGGATTCGGCGGTTTATTGGTGCTGGTCGGATGGCAAGCGTTATCCGGGATCGGCGCCGGCGTCATCGCCGAACTGGCGGTACTGGGCGGGGCTCTTAGTTATGCCGTGACCACCGTGTTTACACGAAAATATGTACGCGAAACGGGGCGGATCATGGCGGCCGGTGCGACACTCGCAGGGACAGTGTGGGTGCTTCCGCTCGCACTATGGCTGGAACAACCCTGGACGGCTCGACCCAGTGCCGAGTCTCTGGCCGCGGCGGTGTATCTCGGCGTATTTCCCACTGCGGTCGCGACCTTGCTCTTGTTCCGGTTAATATCCGCCATCGGCGCCACGACATTTGCACAAATCAACTATTTGATTCCGCTGTTGGGTTTAGGCTGGGGCGTAGTATTTCTTGCGGAACAGCCAACCGTCCGTGCGATTCTGGCTCTGCTTTTGGTGCTTACCGGCGTCGCGTTAGTGAACAGCGCACGATCGCCAAGCAGTGCGTCCAACCATTCCGACATACGGGTCCGTTAAAGACTAATGACAGATATCATCGACCTTAGAAGCGACACCGTTACCCAACCCTCCACGGCGATGCGCGCGGCCATGGCCATGGCGGACGTCGGCGACGACGTCTACGGCGAAGACCCCACAGTCAATGAGCTGGAGTCCGTATTCGCTGAGCGCACCGCCATGCAGGCAGGTTTGTTCGTGGCGAGCGGGACCCAAGGCAATCTCTTAGCGCTATTGGCACACTGCGAACGCGGCGACGAGTACATCGTCGGGCAGCAAGCACACACCTATAAATACGAGGGCGGGGGCGCCGCAGTGTTGGGCAGTATTCAACCGCAACCGCTCGAATTCGAAGCCGACGGTTCTCTCAATTTGGCGCGGGTCGCGAAAACAATTAAACCGGACGATAGCCACTTTGCGAAGACCCGGTTGCTGTGTCTCGAAAACACCCAATCCGGCAAAGTGCTCACGCTCGACTATATCGAACAAGCCGCGCAATGCGCCCGTGAGCACGGCCTCGGCTTTCACCTCGACGGTGCACGCGTATTCAATGCCGCCGTGCAACTCGGCGTCGATGTGGATCGTATAACGCGGCAATTCGACACTGTATCGATCTGTCTGTCGAAGGGACTGGGCGCGCCGGTTGGCAGCGTGCTCTGCGGCTCCACGGAATTGATCGCCAAAGCCCGGCGCTGGCGCAAAGTCGTTGGCGGCGGCATGCGCCAAGCCGGCCTGCTCGCGGCCGCCGGATTATACGCACTCGAACACCACGTCGATCGGCTCGCCGACGACCACGAACACGCCGCGATGCTCGCGAATGGCCTCAAAGACATAGACGGCGTCGAAGTAATTGCCGGTGCAGCGCAAACCAATATGGTATTCGCAAGCTTCCCACCAGACCGCTTCGCAGCGCTGCACAGCCATCTATCCGAACACGATATCAATATAAGCGGCGACAACCCATGTCGTTTTGTCACCCACCTCGACGTTTCACGGGATGATATCGAGCGGGTTAGCGATACGGTGCAAAATTTCTTCGGGGGCTAGGCCTATCTCGGCTTTGGCTTGTTCACGTATTCGACCCATGCATTGGCAATAGCGTCGGATAGTACTCCCACCGCCCGGACGTGCCATCGCTCACTAAGGCATAACGCCGCTTATGATGCTGAGCACCGTCAAAACGAAAAATAATGAAAACAACGTGGCCAATCCGAGCACCATTCCGATAACTACCAGCAACAGATAGCCGATCAACAGTACGAGCGGAATCAACAGCAAACCCCACAGCGAGGATCGACGCAGTTCGGCCCATGTCGGCAGTCGAAGCCGCGGGGCCGGACCGACGTCTACGGATGCACCCATGGCGCCGATGCGGCGCAGCCGATTGATACCGGTCGGATGTGCCGTCAATGCACCTGGCTCCTCGGTGAGTTTGCGACTGGCGCCCGCTTGCTCAGCGCCGATAAAACAATAGGCGGCAAGCCAACGCGAACCGAGCCCCACGGACTCCAATCCCAGAAAGGCCTGTATGGCGTCTGCCAAAGACTGCGGGTTCCGCGTGAATTGAACGGCCGCAGCGTCGGCCAGATACACCCGCTGTCGCCAGGCGAGCACAAGTACCGGCCCGATCAGCAGCGCACGCAATAGAAATAATTCGAATCGGATAAACATGAATACGATGTAGACGAGCAGTGCCGGCAACAACAAAACATAAAGAACAGGTACTTTACGCAGCACCGCGATAAAGCGGGTTCGTGGCGGTTGGTCCGACGTCAGATCGGCCTGCAAGCCCGTTAAACCGTCTTCGGGTGGATCGGTACGCTCAAGCAGCGCAAGAATCTGTTGCGACTCGGCCGCGAAGTGTTGCGGACGCGCGAGCCAAGCCAGAACCCGGCGCAGGTCCACCCATGACTGGCGACTGAAATTGATGCAGGCATCGAATACAAGCAGGACCAGTCCAAACGCATGAAATGCGGTGATGACTGCGGTGGCGGCCTGCAGATTGCCCTGGCGAGCGCCGGCCATCAGATATCCGATGACTGCCTGAGTTGCATCGCGATCGAAGCCATCCAGCAGACCGCGCGTCACGATAAAGGCCGCGTCCCCGTCGTTCGGCCCGACGAGCGCCGCATTGGGCGCAGGCTCATCGACGATAAAAACCGGCGGCGGCGTAACGCCTGCGGCAATGGCCATCTCTTCAGCAAGATTGGCAATCTGCGTTTCTTCGAGGTCACCCTGACGCCGCTCGCGCCCACCAAGCGTTGCGACCATCCACGCCGAGCCCGCTCGCTCCAGGCTTTGCCGCAACCGCCACCAGATCCACGCGATAACGACGATGCCGGGAACGATCAGCACGCCCACCGTAATTGCAATCTGGGCAACAGGCCGCGTATCCGCAGCGATGGCGCTCTTGGAAATTCTCAACCCCTCCCAGAATTCGGCGGGAATCGGCAACAGAAAATCAAGAACACGCGCAACGACTGCAAGGAGTGCATAAACGAGCGGTGTGACCACCATCGCAAGCGGCAAACCGGCACATAGCAACAACAGAAACGACAATGCGGAATACCGCCAGACCTGGGCACGGCGTTTGTCCTGTTCGGCAAAAAAACTCGTGCTTTCCGCCATCTGACCCCGTACTTCGCTGCAGATAACTTTGGAATACCGGTGGATTATCAGCTGACCGGCACGGCGAGCCCATGACGAAGTATCTTACAAACCTGCATCGGCATCACCTCACGAATTCCTGTTCCAACGGTTTGTTGCTAGTAAAAAATAAACGCCGTTTATTCTGAAGCCCGCGATCGCTGAACCGCCTTTTATAATGCCGATCGCCCTGAAATCTGCCACCCCGAAGCGGCGTTACCGGGGCACTCCTGGTGTCGTTCGTGCTGTAGTTTAGGCGCCGCGATTTGCCATATCCATCCCAAAACGTTCCCGCGGGAGCGTTTTGGTCTCGACTCTCCACTACAGAGGCAAAGGCATTCACGATTCCCACCCCCCAATTTCTGTCGGTAGTCGGGTCCGGACTATTAACGAGCCGTCGTCGTCACAGTGGTAATACAAATCTCGTGCCAAGTTACTTGTTGACCTTTGCACTGCCGCGCCCTTCTTCAAACTGAGGCAGATCATCGCTTGGCATCGCCCAATTCGCGCCCGATCCCACGAATATATGGGCATTAGGTTGAACGGGTACGTCTCCGTCTAACGTGCCGAGTGCGATTTCCATTACGCTCTCCAACGCACGTGGGCTCGAGAATGTCAGACTCGAACCACAGCGACTACAGAAGGTTCGGGTGGTACCGTTTTTTGCCTTGTATCCCTTAAGGGCTTGCTCGCCCGCGGTCCAGCGGAATTTGGAGCGGGGCACTCCCGCAATCGTCGCGTACGCGGCACCATGAAACTTCCGGCACATGGAACAGTGACAGTGGGCGATCTCAGGCAGAAACTCGCCGATCTCGAATCGCACTACTCCGCATAGGCAGCTACCCTGGTATGGGTCGGTCATTGGATCTGCACGGTTAACGAGCCGCTCGCGTTGATATCAAAACTTGCTCCGATCAAGGACGCTATCGGTGGACGGGATGCGAGACCGACGGCACTCGCTAAACGCGCTTAATGCCGCCGCTGCATCGGCCTCGCAATCGAACGCGGCGCGCCTCGCCTCATCTGTCCACGACGATCCTGTGCTGGGTTGCCGTCGCTGAACATCGCTGTCAATTGTTCCATCAGCGTATCACCGAGTTGCTCGGCGTCCAATAGTGTGACGGCGCGAGGATAGTAGCGGGTTACATCGTAACCTATGCCGATTGCGAGCAACTCGACTACGTCGACGGCTTCGATGTAACGCACGACGTCGTGTAGGTGGCACTCCAAATAGTCTCTTGAATTACCGGACAATGTAGAATCGTCAACCGGCGCGCCGTCGCTGATTACAACGAGGATGCGGCGTTGCTCTCGACGCACGACGAGGCGCTGATGAGCCCATAACAATGCTTCGCCGTCTATATTTTCTTTGAGGATGTCGTCGCGCAGCATCAGTCCTAAATTGCGCCGCGCGCGGCGCCAGGGCATGTCGGCGGATTTATAAATAATATGGCGTAAATCGTTAAGCCGCCCCGGTGCTTCCGGTTTGCCATTGCGGATCCACTGCTCGCGCGCTCGGCCGCCTTTCCATGCCACCGTGGTAAACCCAAGAATCTCCACTTTGACACCACATCGCTCGAGGGTCCGCGCGAGGATATCAGCACTCATTGCGGCGAGAGTAATGGAGCGACCGCGCATCGACCCGGAGCTGTCGATCAACAGCGTCACTACGGTATCGCGAAACGGTGTGTCCTTTTCACGCTTATACACAATGTGATGCGCCGGCCGCGCAATCACGCGCGACAAATGCGCCGTATCCAGGATGCCTTCTTCGAGGTTAAAGTCCCATGACCGTGCTTGCTGTGCCAGTAGTCGGCGTTGTAAACGATTTGCGAGGCGACCGATCACGTGTTGTAGGTGCACGAGTTGTTG
>JAOTWM010000520.1 GCA_029862885.1 Gammaproteobacteria bacterium | reverse complement strand
CTTGGGCAGAGTATACAGTCGGCCCGCGACGAATACGAACGTTTGACCTACCTGCGCGACCCGTTAAAGTTTAGTTTTATTCTCGCCCTCACGTTGATCGCTCTGGTCGCGACGTTAATCGCGATGTGGGCCGCAATTTGGTCGTCGCGGCGACTGGTGGCACCGCTTCGAGACCTCGCAGAGGGCACCCGGGCAGTGGCCGCAGGCAATTACAACAAGAGACTACCGGTTACCAGTAGCGACGAGCTTGGGATACTGGTGCAATCCTTTAACGACATGACGCGACAAGTGTACCGTGCCCAAAATCATGCGCGCCGCAGCCAGCATGAGGCGGAGCAGCAACGGACCTATCTCGAGACCGTTCTGAGTCATCTTTCATCCGGGGTGCTTTCTTTTGACCATCAACACCGGCTACGAACCCAAAACACAGCGGCCAGGCAAGTCCTCAATGTAAAACTCGACAAAGAGATTGGCTCCCATATTTCCAGTCTCCACCATCGTCACCCGTGGATCGAGCCGCTGGTCGGTGCAGTCGAAAATTCAATGCAGCAAGAACTTGTTGAGTGGCAAGCAGAGGTAATTTTAGTGGGCGGACGTGGACGGCAAGTGCTGATGTGTCGCGGCACCCGGCTGCCGGGGCGCGGTTTGCGGGACGGCGGTTACGTCTTGGTTTTCGACGATATTACCGATTTGATCCAAGCACAACGGGATGCGGCCTGGGGCGAAGTGGCGCGTCGACTTGCCCACGAAATCAAAAATCCACTGACTCCGATCCAGTTATCCGCAGAACGCATTCGCCACAAATATCTCGACAAACTGGATCTGAGCGATCGGCCGTCACTAGATCGCGCCACACGCACCATAGTGCATCAGGTCGAGTCGATGAAACTCATGGTCAATGCGTTTTCAAACTATGCGCAACCGGCTCGAATGAACCCTGAGCTGATTGATCTAAATCATCTGATTCACGACGTGGTGGAATTACATAAACAACCCGACAAACCGATAAATATTAAACTGGACCTCGATAAATCCTTAGATCGATTAACGGCAGACCCAGATCGTATTCGACAAGTGTTAAATAATCTAATCATCAATACACACGATGTACTCGCTGAGATTACACGACCGACGCTAACTATTAGCACACGCCGGATAACTCGCTTGGATAACAACTTTGCGGAATTATCGATTACCGACAACGGACCCGGATTTCCCGAGGAATTGTTGGATCGAATATTTGAGCCCTATGTCAGCACAAAAGAAAAAGGCACGGGTCTCGGGCTGGCGATCGTAAAACGCATCGTCGAGGAGCACGGCGGCACCCTTTGGGCTGAAAATATCGATACTGGCGGCGCTTCCATTACTATCCAACTCCCGCTGAATCCGGCTCGGGACGCCAACGTGACCGATCCCAACATTAAAATCACCCGCCTACGGGCGGTGGGACAACGAAATCAATGAATGCCGATACGATTCTTGTCGTCGATGACGAACCCGATATACGTCAGGTCCTCGAAGAGATACTTGTCGACGAAAATTACTCGGTATTCACGGCAGGAAACGCGAATATGGCGCGCCAGTTGCTGCGCGAACACCGTGTTGATCTCGTTTTGTTGGATATCTGGATGCCCGACACGGACGGCATAACACTGTTAAAGGAGTGGACGGAGCAAGGCGCCGGGCCCCAGGTCGTTATCATCTCCGGACACGGCAATGTCGAGACAGCGGTAGATGCGGTTCGATTCGGCGCCTATGATTTTCTCGAAAAACCCCTATCGACGGCGAAACTGTTGGTAACGGTGGATCGTGCATTACAGGATTTGCGTCTTACCCGCGAGAATCAGCGACTGCGTCGGCGTCTGGAACCGGCGTCGACCCTGATCGGCACCAGCACCGTCATTGCCGAAATTCGCCAACAACTTCAGCAGGTGGCAAAGACCGATAGTTGGGTATTAATTACTGGTGAACCGGGAAGCGGTAAAGGTGTAGTCGCTCGATGCCTACACAACGCGAGCGCGCGATCGGGGGCGCCGTTTATCGACGTAAGCCTAGCCGCAATACCGGATGAAAATATCGGCATCGAGTTGTTCGGTAGTGCCGAAGGCGGGATGGTCCAACCCGGTCGCTTCGAGGAGGCCAACCGTGGCACGCTGTTTTTGGACGAAATCGGCGATCTGGACCTGGCGATTCAAGCCAAGATTCTGAGCGCGCTGGAACAAGGTCGCTTCATTCGAATAGGCGGTGGCCAGGCGGTGGATATTGATGTTCGTATCATTGCCGCCACAAATCAGGACATCGACGCGGCGGTGGCCAACGGCGCATTCCGTGAAGACCTGTATTACCGGATCAATGTCATTCCGATAAAAGTTCCACCGCTGCGCGATCACCGCGAAGACATTCCCGATCTTGTTGCATTTTATGTGAACTGGATGGTGGAGCGAGAGCAGTTGCCGTATCGCCGCTTCACTACCGGCGCCCTGAATATACTCCGAAACTACCAGTGGCCGGGAAATGTACGTGAATTAAAAAACCTCATACAACGATTATTGATCTTTAACCAAGGTGCGGAGATCGATCGCGAGGAGGCCGAGTGGGCGTTAAATAGAAACGAAGATAATGCGGTTGATGCGTTAGGTTCGTCATTGTTCAAGCTACCGCTGCGCGAAGCTCGTGATCAGTTCGAAAAACATTATCTGAATCACCATCTTGAGCAATCGTCTGGAAATATTTCCGAGTTGGCGAACAGAATCGGCATTGAACGCACCCATCTATATCGCAAACTTAAAGGGTATGGAATTAAACCCAAACCCGGCAAAACCGACGCTGGCGGATAACTCGGATATTTCACCAAGGCGAACCATGAAACATAAATCCGGCCAATATTTGCACCAATCGCTTGTAGTTTTTGGTTACCGGGCCGCGGCACGATTTGCCCCGTTCCGACTCAGGAGAAATCGGGCGTCATATTCGGAACGTTCTCCGTTGATCCACAGCGACGGCTATTCAATTTGGATCCAGAATAATCAGTCTGTGCGTTGCCTACCGGGATGTAAGTGAGAGGTGTAAGCACGACTACAAGGAGGAAGAGGTGGAATGAAGTGGGAACCAGAATCGAGGAGCGGAAGCTTTGCGAAACGCCAGCAACGCTACCGCATCCCTCGGCAATTGCTCCCTGCATTGCTCTCGACTCTGGCTCCTGCTTCGTTCTACCTCGTCCGTCCGTGGACTAGCACCACCTACATCCGTGTAGGCAATAGCCGGGCTATTACTTGCCCCGTATATATTGACATGGGGCGCCTTGATTCGCCCAGATTTGTGCACCGGTTCCTAAAATAAATCGGGGGTTTATCACGTAATGAAAATAATCATTTTGGGCGCTGGCCAGGTTGGCTCATCGATGGCCGAGATTTTAGCGGACGAAGCGAATGATATCACCTTGGTGGATATCAATACGGCGCTCCTGCAGTCGCTACAGGATAGGTTTGACATACGCGCGGTAGCCGGATGTGCTTCGTATCCGGATGTTCTGGCCCAGGCCGGTGGCGAAGATGCCGATATCGTATTGGCCGTAACCAATCGCGATGAAGTCAATATGATCGCATGCCAGATCGCACATTCTCTATTTCAAACCCCTACTAAAATTGCCCGCATACGGGCTGCCG
>JAOTWM010000518.1 GCA_029862885.1 Gammaproteobacteria bacterium | reverse complement strand
TTCGAAAGCTTGTGCATACCCGTGCACCCTGGCGATTACCGGATCTCACCGCAATGGACCGACACCGGCCCGATGCTGCGAATCCACGCCGGGCTCGAGGATATCTTGGACTTGCAGGCCGATCTCGATGCGGGTTTTGAACGACTGCGCAGGGTCGCTAACGGTGCGGATTGACGGTTATCGTATTGGTACGAAATCGCTATCAGGCATTTCGATATTGGGAAAAGCAGTCTCAGTTTTTTGCCGATGAGATTTCCGATCGGTGTGCTATAGATACCTGGTACGAAAAACATGAGCCAAGAGAAATAGGTGTTTCGGAGTACTTCGCTCATCTTCGACGCGTGCTCGCGCTCGAAGGCAGCGATGAAGATATCGCCCTCGGATCGCAGCTTGAGCTAAGAAAAATCGAGCCTGCTGCATTCGATGCGGTCGCCGAGGCAATCGGCAGTAGCTCCCGAGCAATATTGTTTTTCCACGACACAATCGAGAATGTAAAACGAGCGCACGCCGCAGAACTACGAGCTGTACATGTCCGAACACCCGCAAATGTCAAACAAGGTCTAGTCGGAATCAGAGCACTTTAACAGCAAATTGGTGTTAGCACGATTTGGGGTACATATATTGCTCGTAATCAATTAGATGTAAATCAGTGGATGTGTTAGTTTGGATTTCTAGGCTCGGGAACCGGTTTCACGAACCGGTCGAGGTTTGGAATTGGATGAGAGATTTGCCGGCCATATTTGGTATAAATTTGGTTTCACAAGTCGATGAATGCCTCGAGTACGATCACATTTGAGAATCATTCTTAGTCATCGTGCCTGCGATGATCTTAAACAAAAACTGCTTCGGCTCGCTTTGTACCGTGTGTGCGCTCAATCACACTCTCACACAGTTTAGGTCAGTCAAATTATCGCTCCAGACTGGACCGAAAAAGCAAACAATCGTAAAGTCTTCGCAGGGAGAATAATTCCTTTTTTGAAATCGATTGCGGTAATTTTCAACAGGCCGTGCCATCTTCTCTCGGCTCACATACAAAAAAGAGAGTAGATTTAGCATCGCATTTTTACAGGAGTTTATAGAGGATCTATTACTAGATGTTACACTCGAGCGAGTTGTAATTTTTAATTGAAGTTAACTTTTTAACTAAAACTGGAGGTATGTAGGACCATGTATAAAATAGGCAAAACCTTATCAGCGGCTGCAGTAGCAAGTGTCGCGATGTTAACAGTGGGAACCGCCCACGCAGAAACGGTAAATATTGGCTTTTTAGGCGCTCTATCAGGCCCGGATGCCGGCTGGGGTCTTCCAGGCCTGACAGGCAATCAGATGTTTATTGACGAAGTGAACGCCGATGGTGGTTTAGATGTTTGCGGCACTCGCTACAATTTGAACATGGTGACATTTGATGACGAGGCGACGGGCTCTAAAGCCCTTCAGGGTGCTAAGCAGTTAGTGCTTGAACATGATGTGAAATTCATCAGTGCGATCGGTGGCAATCCCGCTGATGCGACACATCCATTCTTGACTCAAAAAAAGGTCATTTATGCGAGTTTGATTTCTACAGACATAAAACCTGATCGTCCTTATCTCATTGCAGGCGGTGACGTAACACCCCGTATCGACATGATGAGACCTGGCTATCACAAAGCCAGAAATCCAGAACTTTCACGTTGGGCAGTGCTTTCTCAAGATGACACCATCGGCCTGACTTCTCAAGCTTGGGAAGTGGGTTCCGCGTTAGTAGATGGATGGGAAGTTGTTTACGATGAACATTATTCACTCGATACTGTTGATTTTGCACCTATTGTAACTGCTGTATTAGCGACCAAACCTGATGTGGTAAGTCTGAATTTATCGTATCCGGATTTTGTGGTTAGTATTATTGAGCAGCTTTATGTGCAAGGTTACAAAGGCGAAATCTCGGCAAACTACCTGGATTCGGAGTCAATTTTGACAAAGGTTCCTGCCGCTTATTTGGAAGGCGCAGTAGATAGCTTCCCATTATTCGATGATCCATGGTGGGGTGAAGGCTCGTCGCAGCACAAGTTCTATGATGACTGGATGAAACGTTATGGCCCTGGCGGCCCTGAGGATGTTCACCGTGGAATTACCGGAATTGATTGGGATCACGTGATCATGCTTAAAGTCTGGGCTGAAGGGGTTAAGGCAGCATGTTCGTTCGATGCCGACAAGGTTATTGCCGCATTACAAGCAGCCGATTCAGTTGATACCATCCTGGGCCCCGGTCCGTTTACGGGAGCGGAAATGTGGGGCATCAACAACATGGTGGCAACACCAGTTCCCGTTAACGAGCATCGTAACGGCGTTAAACGTATTCAAGCTGTGCTCGATTTCTCCGAGTGGTTTGAGCCACGCAAAGAAGCGATCATCGCTCATGTTCGTTCTAAAGGAATGATGTATGATCAAAACTAGATTAATTTAAGAAACCTTTGCATAAGTCTGAGCGCGTCAAGTTGATACATGTGCGGTCTTAAACACAACTATCGGCTGCGGATGTAGGTGATACGCGTCCTCTGATGGACGAGGCAGAACGAAGCAGGAGCAATTACCGAAGAATGCGGTAGCATTGCCTACAGGGATGTAGGCAATGAGCGAGAACAGGACAGCGGTAGCGTCGATCGATTTAGTCGCGCTTGCCCTCCGGTTTGCGCTCATCAGCTACTCTCATCCAGGGATGCGAAGGGCGATAATTTGTTGACCCACGATTATATTGCATCCAGTGGCCGCTCATGACTTTTGCAGTGGATCCTAAACTAAGATTTATAGGTTTTTTTTAGCGGGCATCGGCATAAGGGATTATCCCCACCCCAATACTGTTTTTTGAGCACCTAGTTACAATAGAAAAGCAAATGTATATGGTAGCCAGAGGTTAACCACTATGGGAATTGAAACATTCGTCCAAACCTTTGCAAATGCGCTTGTATTGGGCTCTATCTATGCCATGGTGGCTGTTGGTTTGACCTTAGCATTTGGTGTCATGCAAATGGCGAATTTTTCTCATGGTGAACTATTCATGGCGGGCGCCTATGTAGTTTATGTATTGTATTCTCTATTAGGGCTGCCTTTCCCGGTGGCAGTCATTGCAGCTTTTCCTATAGTCGCAATGATTGGCATGCTTTTTGAGCGGCTGTTATTTAGACCCACCCGCGGCAATGTTCTTGCAGGTTTTATGGCGACCGCTGGCGCAGGTTTTATTATGCAGGTATTGGTGGGCCAACAATGGGGCGTCGGCTTAATGCGCTCTGTGGTGGTGCCATATAAAGGCAGCGCCCAAATTCTTGGGGCTGCCATTAGTTGGCAACGATTGGTAATTATTCCTGCTACTATTTTTATGGTGGCGGGTTTATGGTTCTTTTTGAAAAAGGTAAAGGCTGGCAAAGCGCTTAGAGCCTGCGCTCAGGATCCTGAAGCGGCGGTTTTGCAGGGCATTAGCATCAACAGGATGACTCTTCTGGCGATGCTACTTTCAGGCGGATTTGCCGGGGTTGGCGGCGCACTGATGGCACCGATCATACCGGTTACGCCTTATATGGGGCATGTCTATGCGGTTACTGCGTTTATCGTGGTCATCGTTGGCGGCATGGCCAGTATAGAAGGCGCAGTTCTAGCAGCATTTATTCTTGGCTTTATCCACACCTTTACTTCAA
>JAOTWM010000519.1 GCA_029862885.1 Gammaproteobacteria bacterium | reverse complement strand
TGAGTCCGTTTGGAACCGTCGCGCATCTCGGCCCGATGACGCGAACCGTGGCTGACGCCGCGCTGATGTTGACGGTGTTATCGGCGCCCGACGCGCGCGATTGGCACGCGTTACCGGCCACCGGCTACGATTACCGCAACGGTTTGGACGCCGGGGTGCGAGGGTTGCGTATCGGTTTCAGCCCGAACCTTGGCTATGTAACGGTTGACGATGAAGTGGCGGCCGCGGTGAGCGACGCAGTGGCGGTGTTTACCGATTTGGGCGCACACGTCGAAGAAATCGCGCCACCGTTCGAAAACCCGCTGTCGATCTTTCAGACGTATTGGTATAGCGGGGCCGCAAATCTATTACGGCAATTTAGCGCAGAGCAACGACAGCGAATCGATCCCGGCCTGCAGGAGGTGGCCGCTGCAGGGAATTCCTTCACGTTGCCGGATTTTCAAGATGCCGAACGGATGCGGGCCGAACTGGGTGTGCGAATGAATCAATTTCATGGCGATTATGATTTGTTGCTTACTCCGGCATTACCGATTCCGGCTTTCACTGCGGGACACGAAATCGTGTCACCATCCGCGCAGACAAGATGGTCTGACTGGACACCGTTTACCTATCCATTCAATCTGACCCAGCAGCCGGCGTGTTCGATCCCGTGTGGGTTTACCGGGTCCGGTCTGCCGGTCGGATTACAAATTGTCGGCCCGATGTTCGAGGATGGGTTGGTGCTAACGGCGGCGCGTGCCTTTGAAAGCGTGCACCCAGTGGTGCTGCCACAAACCGCTATGCCGGAATTGCCCGGCGACTAATTTCCGACCTTGTCGGCAGCGGTAATCGCAGCACGTCGTTAATATCGTCGATTTTTTCGAGCTGCCACACCGCGGCGATAATTGTATCGATCTCGCCCTGCGTCGCGCCGTTCGCGAATGCGGCTAGCGATCTTGCCTTAGTTTCAATTTCCTTTCGGGTTAATGCGTTCTCCGGATCGCCTTTTGGCGTGGCGATGCTATGTTGCAACGTCCGGCCGTCGGCGGTATCGACCTCGACGCGGGCCGACCAATGTCGTGGGTACGCAGCGTCGATATCGGGGTCATAGATCATCTCGGTACAGCCGTGCAGGCGCCGTAATAATGGGTCTCGCAAAGCATGCTCGGTGAAATCGGTGACCGCTGCGGAGCGCCGCGCTGCGATCAGTGCCAATACAAAGCCCATGGAAAATTTGGATTGGTGGACGTTGCGGGGATCTACGACTGCCCCCAAGACATCGATGGCCGCGCCATATACGTAGGCCCGAATACGCACGATGTCGTCTGTAGACAGGTCGTGATCAGCCACGATGGCCAACATCGCATCGGCTGCCGGATGAGTGTGTCGGCACGACGCATGAAATTTGAACGAGGTTTCGCTGACAACCCATCGTTTGCCCCAGTCATTAAGAATTGATCCGATATTGGCCTCCCCCGTTAATCCGGCAGCAAGGCCGCGTTCGCCCTCCAAGATTCGGTGAGCCGCGGTCAGACCATCGCGCGCCGTATAGGCCGCCAGTGTCCCGTCAGCAGCGGCTTTGGCAGTGTGTAATTGTTTGGAGTCTGCCGCGTCCCGCAAAAACTCCCAGAGTCCGGCGGCTTGGGTTCCAGCGGAGCCCAGCGCGTGACTGAACTGTGCGGCCGATAGGTTCAGTAGGTGCGCAACCCCGGCCGCGGCTGCGAGCGTGCCGGCGGTGCCAGTGGTATGAAAAACTTTGTAATGAGACTGGCCGAGATATTCCCCACTGCGCACTCCGGTTTCGTATCCTGCCACCGCGGCCGCGATCAAGGCTCGTCCTGAAACTCCCAATGCTTGACCGGCCGCGAATACGGCGGGAAATACTACGGTGCCTGGATGGAAGACCGAGCCATTGTGTAGGTCGTCTTGTTCGACGACATGGGATGAGGCGGCGTTCACCAAGGCGGCAAAATAGGGACTTGAGCCATTGCGGCAAGGCAGCATTTGACTCGGGCCATGGCCCGGACCCATGGTCTTAGCAAATGTGGATAGTATTTGTACCGGCCGTGCACTGCGCCCGGCCAGCGCGCACGCGAACCAATCGATAAATAGGGTTTTGGTATCATCCACCACACGATCCGGCAAATTGTCGTACTGCAGGCCGATCAACCGTTCGGCGAGCTGTGCACTAAGTGGAATTTCGTTCATGTTGCCCGGTTGACGTTAGAGGTAGTGACCAAACATTTTATGCTAGTCTTATCTGGATAGTCAGTGCAATCAAGTGAGAAGTACATTTGAAAAATTTTCGGGTCATGCTGACTGGTTGGGGATTAGCCGCAACGATGGTGACGACTGCTAGCTTGGCATTGACAGTTGAATCTGGCGATTTGCAAGAATACCTCGCCAGTATCGAATACGGCGATAAAGACGATGCTACCTGGCAGCAGCCGACGGCGCAAAATCTTGTGGATTTTGCCAGTGCGTTCGATCACCTCTTGGCCGGCGAATATGTGTTGGCGGATCAGTTCGCCGCCAATACCGGTTATGAAGTCGTAGAATTTACGGACACCGCGCTGGGTGCGCCGCAAACTTATTACCTGTTGCGCGAAATCAACCCGGTGCCGAGTCCGGAAGCGCGCGGCGGGGGCACCTACGTCCTTAATCCGCAGGGCAGCGCGGTCGCACTGCAGGCGCCACATCCGGTTTCCGATTTATACACGGGGGCACAAGCTATCGAGATGTTGTTCAGCGTTGGGCCACGACTCATGATGTTGGCGGGAACCCATCGTAATAGCGCCGCCAGCAGTAGTTCCTGTACCGGCGAATACCGCGATAGCGACATCGTGCACGGCGCTGCAAATTTCTTCTATGTCGCCCACCAACGCATTAGCCTGGAGAGCCCGGCAACGGTATTCGTGCAGTTGCATGGTTTTGGTTCCGAGTCGCTGAAGAAACTCAAAAGCCAATGTGGAGTCAAAACTCAGCGTATAATCAATTTGAGCGAAGGCGTGAACTATCCGACCGATCCCGAAGCCGATTCGTTTATGCACGTGTTACGGCGGCATATCGATGCTGATCGGAAACTCGATGCCTGCGTGTACGGGAACGATACGTCTTCGTTAGGCGGAACCACCAATACCACGGGGCGCTTTAGTAACGGTTCGACCGACCCGTGTCTGAATAATGCCGCTGTTTCCTCGATGCGATTTGTCCACGTTGAACAAAGTTATCAGGTTCGGTCCGGATACCGTGACGCGATGGCGATGCACCTGCGTAATGCCATCGAGGAGTATTTCGCGCAATAATTCGAATAAAGATAGATGAGCGAAGTAGCCCCCCCTAAGCCGCTCGCGGCCGAGGCTTTGGCTTGGCATTGTGATGCCGCGTCACTGCCGTTCGAAACCACTGAAGAGGTCGATCCTGCATCGGGGATACTAGGCCAACCCAGCGCGTTGGAAGCACTTACGTTCGGTTTGCAATGCCACGCCCAAGGCCAAAATGTGTACGTGCGTGGAGTGACCGGCACCGGCCGTTTGACGATGGTGCGACGCCTGCTGGAAGAAGTCAAAGCGGAGCCGCGGCGTCAGTGCGATCGTTGTTACGTGCATAATTTTGCACGCCCAGATCGACCGCGGTTAGTTACGTTAGAGCCCGGTACAGCGCGCGCGTTTCGCCACCGTATGCGCGAG
>JAOTWM010000517.1 GCA_029862885.1 Gammaproteobacteria bacterium | reverse complement strand
GCCTCCCTCTAGCGCCAACCCGACCAGAGCGGCGGGTCGCCCATAATCTAACAATCTTCGTCAATCGCTCATTCACATGATCGCGTATCGACTGAACGGGTTTCACGGCAAGTGGACATCATCGCTATGTACTTCTGCAAATCAATGGTTTAACCCGAATTTTTCAGAAATCTGATGAGATCGACAGTTACTTTGAGTGATTTGACAACGTGGTTTGGCCTACTAGACTGAAATTATGAGTTGGTACAACGATGCCAACCAATTCAAACTTGGGGTGTCGAAAAATGCTGCAAACTATACGTCGATTATTATTGTCCTCTGCCGTGGCCACAACGATCATACTAGGTGGGTGCGCCACCGGATCGAAAGATGCCGCACCTGAAGCCATCGGCAGTGCGCCGTCGTCTCGCACGAATCTCGATAACATTCAGATCGTCGATTGCCTGTTACCCGGACGAGTCCGAAAATTAGGCCAGGCTATGACCTACTTGGAGCCACGTCGCCTGGTTCAGACTTCTGCCATCGAGTGCGAAGTTCGCGGCGGTACCTATAGGTCGTAATCCAAACAAGCCGATTGACTGGCTGCATACGGACTCACGGCGCCGTTGCCCGGATTTCAGGCATCGGGAGATCCCAACGCGTCCGGCGGATGGGATCGTTTCTATCGCGCTAGCCTTTGCATTGCCGATATCCCGCATTCAAGACACTGGAATCCGGCCTAACCGGCCTTTCCCTTCCACGCCCGCCTCTGTTCGGGTGCGCACAGAACCAGTAGCCATATCGGAAACCCTTGCCTAGGCGATCTGCTCGTCGGTTAATCGGTCATCTACAAGCGCACCGGGATACATTAAATTATATTTGTTAGCGGCCGATTGACTGTTCGGTTCATCGTGATGAACTTGGACATGTCTCAGGCGTAAGATTCGAAGCCCGAGTTCCACACCTACTATTGCGTGTTCCGTTTGGATTCGATTGCCTTTAACGAAAGGTTTGATTGACAATCACAACTATATTGCTATCTGCATCCACCGATAAATGCCACCATTCAAAACGCCCTAGCGATGAAGTTCATACATCTCACCGACCCACATCTCGTTGCCCCGGGTGAAACTTTGCATGGTATTGATCCTTTACAACGCCTGCGACAGTGCTTGGCGCACATCGCTGCGAACCATAAAGACGCTGAATTTTGTGTCATTACGGGCGACCTTGCCGATCAAGGCCAACCGGAAGCCTACCGAGCGTTACACGATGATCTTGTGAATTTTCCACTCAAAACGCATTTGTTGCTAGGCAATCACGATCATCGCGAGAATTTTCTAACGGCGTTCCCAAATAAAACCCGAGATGAAAATCGATTTGTGCAGTCGGCATTGCGTGTGGAGTGTGGTGATTTTTTGTTTTTAGACACTCTGGATCAAGGACAACACGCCGGTGTTTATTGCAAGGTCCGGCAAACGTGGTTGTCCCGTAATTTAGCAATTGCAAAGAATCGCGACGTATTACTGTTCATGCATCACCCTCCTTTCCGGATCGGCATGCCTCAAATCGATTCGATTTCGCTCACAAATCCCGAAAAATTCGCTGAGATCATCGATTCCCATGATCGCATTAGGCATTTGTTTTTCGGGCACCTGCACCGCCCGGTAACCGGTTCCTGGCGGGGAATTCCATTTTCAACGTTATTCGGCACCAATCACCAAGTCGCGTTGGATTTCGACACCAGCGACGTTATACCGTATTCCCTGGAGCCGCCCGCGTATTCGGTTGTTCTAATCGAGCCAGATCGCACAATCGTCCACACTTGTTACTACCAAGATGACACGGCTTGGCGACCGGAACGTCGACCATCCACTCCTGCATAATAAGCCTTGCACAAACGGATGGGCTTCAAGTTCGAAAAATCCCATCGCAAAATCGCGATGCTGGGTTGGTGAGAGCGTTTGGTCGCGAAAGACCAACACCAGGTGTTTATGAAATGCCTCGCGGACGCCATCATCGACGGCTTCATGCGCCGGTTCAGACAAATCCACCCCGTGGATTTCCGCACCGATCGCACATGCCACGGGCTTCACACTGAACGCAGTACCCATTGTTACGATTCTCGAATCACTTGTTGATTATTATCGGCACACACAGTATCCACGACCACCGGCCACGCGGGATTTACAGTGCCGGTACTGAGCGCGAACACAACTTTGTTCCTTTCTTGTCTCATGCCGCACCCTCGCCGCTCGGAGTGATCATGACCCGCACAAATCCGGGCGGCGAGATGGCAAGAAACTCGGGCAAACGATGTTCTTTTTTAATGATGTCTACCTCGCGGCGTTCGTAGTCGATGCCGCCTTCGGCCATGACCATTTCTACCGTGATCGCCCGATTAAAACGACCCGCATACAATATGTACGCCGATAAACCTCAGCTCAGAAAAACACCAAGCAACGCGTTTCGATACTCTCGCGAGGCGGCGCGTCGGGGCCGGCGGTGGGGTCATCAAATGAAGTGTGGATCGTGAAGCGAGCGGGGCCGGCCGTGTCCGAATCGTAGGTCTTAAACAGCAATGTCTCGTCCGCTTGCAACTCGGGAAAGTAATACCAGCGGTGAGCGGGATTGTAGGTCGCGAGCTGGAGCTCACCAATGCGGTCCTTGGCCTGACGCTCGACCGGGACAAGATCCTCCGGAGCCACACTGGATGCGTCGCATAGTGCCAGCGGTGCGTTCTGTACGGTACCGCGAATCGAACGCCAAACATTTACGATGGCAAAGCGCTGACCGAGTAGCGCTTCCGCCTCGCTGGGAGTGTCGGCGAAGTGGTCGCGCAGCCGCCGTGGTCCCGAACGGGCCGTATAGTCGTTATGAACTATCGACGCGGACTCGCGGATCCGTCGTTGCTTTTGCACTTCAACCGATGAGGAGCGCCGCGTGTGGTCGAAAATATCGACACGATGTGCCCCGGTTGCGCCGCGAACCAGAGCGTTGACCTCAGCCTCATAAACTGCAGCGATCGCGTCGTCATCGTAGAAGTCCCCGACGGCGCTGGCCTGGGACGACAGCATGAATCCCTCGCGGTCAAGACTGAAACCCCCGGGCCGGGTTCGTCCGTTGCGAATCGATATCGTCCGCGAGACATAATTCCCTTTGTGTTCGGTAGCGTCGCCGCCACCGCCTGACGCAATGTAGACTGCCGGACTCTCGTCATTAGCGAGATACTTCACCTCGGCCACGACGAATTCAGATATTGGTGTCGGTGTGGTATTGCTCATTGAATTAGCCCGTTACGATCGGTAGGTGATTAAACTTGGGGCTTACCGAGATTAGCTGTAGCAGTCAGAAATTCACGTTCTTCTAGCCCAACGCTCACTTAAGGAACCTCTGCAAAAGTCATGAACGATCCATTTGGGTCCAAAATAATCAATCTCTGTGTTACGAAACGCAAGCAATAGCTGGGCTATTACTTACGTTCCACGCCTTGATCTTGATCATTTTGAATCCCAACTTGATTCGCCCTGACTTATGCAGAGGTTCCTTAAATCATGTCAGGCTTATTTGCTTCAACCATTTCATGTTGTTAAGCCCCCGTAACTCCTGCATAACCGTGTCCGGGACCGGTTCGTCGATCACGACCACTGCCAATGCTTCACCACCCCGCTGTTTTCTACCCAAGCTGAAAT
>JAOTWM010000516.1 GCA_029862885.1 Gammaproteobacteria bacterium | reverse complement strand
CGTCTGGATCGGTGTCTCGGCTGCAGTGAGCGACCGCGCGCACATCCGTATCGATGTGCTGATGCAGTTTCTCTCGCAGCGTGGTAAAGCGTTCATCTATCTTCTCGGGGATTTCGTAATGCTGGCTGTCGCCTTGTTTGCCCTGTTTTATTCGTATGAAACGTTGATGATATCGATAAAATTCGGTTCGGTAACGCACGGTCTGCGTATCGCCCAGGCCTGGTTTCTGGCGGCGGTGCCCTTTGGGTTCACACTCACTTGTATTCGCTTGATACAGTCTATCTGGCGTGACTGGGGAGATATGCGTGAAGGGCGTCCCCCATTCGAAGGCACGAGGTTATTTGACTAATGGAACTCTATCAACAAGATGCCTTTGAGCTCGTATTGGGTTGGGAGTTCTATCTTCCACTTCTCTTAGCCCTCATTCTGATCGTGCTCGCGGTGCCTATATGGGCAGTGCTGGGTGTGACATCCATCTCCATGCTCTACCTCTCCGGTGTGTTGCCGCTTTCTCTGCTGGGTGAAGCACTGTTCGATGGCATTGATGCCTTTGCGCTGATCGCCGTACCTCTGTTCATCCTTACCGGTGATGTGCTGGTGCGAACGGGGCTCTCGCACAAACTCCTGGATGTGGCCGAAGCGTTGGTCGGCGGCTTCCGTTCTGGATTCGGTACCGCAACAGTGCTGGTGTGCGGCTTCTTTGCCTGCATCTCCGGTTCCGATGCCGCAGGCGCCGCAGGCGTTGGCCGTATGACGATCGACCGCCTGGTCGAGCAGGGTTATCCAAAACCCTATGCCTGTGCGCTGGTCGCCTCCGGTGCGTGTACCGGGATTCTGATCCCGCCTTCGATCGCATACATCATAATCGGTCTGATCCTGGGAATATCCGCGTCGACACTGTTTCTCGCCGCGATGATTCCGGGGCTCCTGGTCATGCTGACCATCATGATTACCAATATCATCATGAACCGGATAAAGGGCTACGAGAATGCGACTCAGGGTTTCTCGTTCGGGCGCCTCTGGAAAGCGATTTACGACGGCCGTTACGCACTGATCGTACCGTTCATAATCCTCGGCGGAATCTACAGTGGTATCTTTACCCCAACAGAAGCGGCGGCGGTGGCGGTGGTGACGACAATTATCATCGGCCTCTCTCAGCGTACCATTACACTTGCCGACTTTCCTAAAATGTTGGCGAGTTCGGCCAAGGTAAACGGCGTGATTGTGCCGATTATTGCATTCTCGTTGCCTCTGGCGCAGACCCTGGCTGCGCTTGAGGTCCCGCAGGGGTTTGCACACTCGATGACCTCCATGACCGACAGCGAAACTGTCATTATCCTGATGATGATTTTCATCCTGATCGTTGCTGGCTGCGTTATGGAGACAACGCCAAACATTGTAATTCTTTCGCCGATCTTGCTTCCTTTGGCACAGGAGATCGGCATGAATGAGATTCACTTCTGCATCATGATGGTGACCTCCCTTGGAGTTGGCTTCATCACCCCGCCGCTCGGGTTGAACCTGTTCGTGGTTTCCGGGTTGACAGGCACTCCAATCCTCAAGGTGGCCGGCAAAGCGGTGCCCTATGTTCTTGCCATGCTTTGCGTCGTGCTGTTACTCGCCTTTGTACCGCAGCTTTCGCTCTGGGCGTTGGACTAGTAGTGAGCATTACTTCTCTGAATCTACTGGAAATCGAGAGAGATTTATGACTATAGAATATTTGAAAAAGGCAGTGAAAACCGCTGCCAGCGGTGAGGACGACACTCGAAAAATCGTATCCGAGATGCTCTCTGCGATTGAAGCTGGCGGCGAAGAGAAAGCGCGTGAGTTTGCAGAAAAGCTGGACAATTACACCGGCAATATCGTGGTCACACCGGAAGAGATCGCCGCAGCCACCGCTAGCGTACCCCGGCAGGTGAAAGACGACATTCAATTCGCCTACGACCGCGTAAGTGGTTTCGCCGCGAAACAACGGGAAGCACTCATCGACTTTGAAGTGGAACTCTCACCCGGCCTGTTTGCCGGTCAGAAGCAAATACCCGTCGCGACGGCTGGCTGTTACGTGCCCGGGGGGCGCTATTCCCATGTAGCATCGGCGGTCATGTCGGTCGCCACTGCCAAAGCGGCAGGGGTGCAACATGTGATCGCCTGTTCGCCTCCAAAACCGGGTGCGGGTGTGAACCCTGCGATTATTTACACCGCCAATCTCTGTGGCGCAGACACTATCCTTGCGCTGGGTGGTGTGCAGGGTATCGCCGCCATGGCCTTCGGACTGTTCACTGGTCATGCAGCGGATATCCTCGTCGGTCCAGGGAATCGTTTTGTTGCCGAAGCAAAACGCATGCTGTTCGGCCGGGTTGGAATCGACTTGTTTGCCGGTCCTACAGAGATTGCAATTATTGCGGATAGCTCCGCCGACCCAGCCATCGTCGCTAGTGATCTGGTTGGTCAGGCCGAGCATGGGCTGGATTCACCCTGTTGGCTGATCACTACGGACCGGGAGCTGGGTAAGAAGGTGATGGAACTGGTACCGGATTTCATCAACAAGCTGCCTGATACCGCAGGCAACGCGGCAGAAGCCTCGTGGCGAGATTACGGTGAAGTGGTACTTTGCTCCGATAGAGAAGAGGCCGCACAGGTGAGCGACCGTTATGCTCCGGAGCATCTGGAGGTGCAGGCAGGCAACTTGGACTGGTGGGTTGATCGTCTGTGCAACTATGGGTCGCTGTTCGTCGGTGAAGAGACTACTGTAGCTTTCGGTGATAAGTGCTCGGGCACCAATCATATATTACCAACCAAAGGTGCGGGCCGTTACACCGGTGGTCTGTCAGTGGGGAAGTTTATCAAGACCGTGACCACGCAGCGTATGAGCCGTGAAGCGAACCGCGAGGTAGCCGCTGCTGCTGCCAGGATTTCACGCTTAGAGGGAATGGAGGCGCATGCTCGTACTGGAGACGATCGCCTTTACAAATATTTTCCCAGCGAGTCCTTCATCCTTAAGCCATAGCTGAAGTCTGTTATTGCTTCATCGAAAATAGTCACTGATTGTCGGCGCCACACAGATCGTCGTCAGGAGTTGGCACGCGCTAGTTCAATTGATTTTCACTGCTAAGGTATAGAAAATGTACAAATTGATACTTTTACCACTAGCGCTGGACCAAGGTTATGGCGTCAGGTCTATGGAGATTGCCAGAAAGCTTAAGGCGGAAGGCGGTAAGATAATTGCCGTGCACGTAATTGATCAGATGCCAAGTTTCGTCAACTACTACATGTCGCCCGACAATGAAAAGGAAATTCGTAAATCAGCCGAAAAGGGCATAGCCGAACGAATTGGTATGGAGAAAGAGGCTGAAGCCGTGGTGCTTACCGGCCACCCAGGGCGGACCATTTGCGATTATGCGGATAAAGTCGGCGCAGACTGCATCATTGTTGGATCTCACAGACCGGAATTGAAAGACTTTTTCCTCGGATCCACGGCGGCTCGCATAGTACGCTACGCGCAATGCTCGGTACACGTGTTACGTTAACACTGTCATCCTGATCGATTGGGCTTCAATTGCTGTCATGATCATTGCTGGCAAAGTGGCACTGGTTACCGGTGCCAGTTCGGGCATAGGTCAACGTCAGGCGCTGGCACTCGCACAGGTGGGTGCCAGCGTGGTGTTGCTTGGCAGA
>JAOTWM010000515.1 GCA_029862885.1 Gammaproteobacteria bacterium | reverse complement strand
CTGCTTCTCGACCTTGCCATTCTTGTTGGTGTCCATGGTCTTGACGCTCTCAGGCTTGCTCGGGAGGTCCGCCAGGACAGCATTCACCGATAGCCGGTGAGTGCCATAGCGAGTACTACTGCGGATGCAGATTTAATCAGAGTCATGTGATTCTCCTTAAAACGATTGATTGGAAACAAACGTTGCAGACGCATTCACGAGCGGTCCGACATAGCAGGCTGATGCGAACAAGGCGGCGACGCCACCGGTTAACAGCGAGCCTGTTTCAGCCTTTCCTTCGATCACTCTGTCGGCTTCCTTTCGTCGATTACGGCTACGGCCTCATTTACGGCGCGAGTGTTCCAACGGATTCAGGCTGAAGTGACCGGCTCTTTCTTTTTGTGCCAGGTTGGATGTCGTGTTCAACTTGAAAAAAAAGAATCGGTGAGCTTGCCAGGGAAGCCGGGTTCCACGTCGAGACCATTCATCAGACGTGGCGTTGCTCCTGGGGCTTGCGGAGGGGAGAGCCTTGCGCGGAAACGAGCGAGAACCGGCGACAAGGCACCAACAAGCACCCAGAGGAGTAGGTATTAGGAGTGTGCGGAGAGTGGGAGTGAACCCAAGATTGCCGCGAGAATGAGCGATATGGACCTAGCACTCATTTTGACTGCCGCCTAACCGCGATCATAGAGATCGGCGTGTCTCTTCATCAGTTTAGTGCGGTCTCTCCCTTTTTGAATCCGCACGAGCGCTGAGGCCGTATATGAGGGTGGAATCGTAATTTTGACCACATCAACTTAACCAAATGGAGATGATCATGTTGAAGAAAATGACTTATGCGATGCTTGTGAGTGGATTGTTACTCGCCTCGTTCGGAGCGTCTGCGAACAACCCGTTCCCGGCCGAGTCTGATGTTGTCGACTACGGGATTCAGATCACCAAGGCAAATAGCCGCAGCGCGATCCCCGATCAGTCGGACTCACTCGACTACGGTGTGCGTATCGCCAGCAGCCCGTTCCCGGCCGAGTCTGATGTTGTCGACTACGGGATTCAGATCACCAAGGCGAATACCCGCAGCGCGATCCCCGATCAGTCGGACTCACTCGACTACGATGTGCGTATCGCGGACAGCGCCTTCCCTGAGCAGTCGAACTCTATCGACTACGGTGTGCGTATCGCGGAAAGCGCTTTCCCCGATCAGTCGAACTCTCTCGACTACGGGATTCGTGTGGCCGTCTAAGACGGAAAGTATTTCACCAACTGAAGTCGCGTCGTAAGCCCAAAAACCCCGCCTCGGCGGGGTTTTTTTGGCGCCACCTGAATGACCGCTTCTGGGCCGAAAGCGGACACTTGTGTAAGCACCCGATCGGCGAGCCGCTCGGGGACTGTTCGAAGCCAGCGACGGATGTTCCTACATGCGTAGCTAGGCGCCCATCCTGCGGATGAAACCGGCCATCATCAGCAACATAATGCCCATGAGGATTGTCGCCGCCGCTATAAACCAGACGAGGATTTGCGGTTCAACAAAGATCAGCACGCCGAGGATTATCAACAGAATCCCGGGAAGCATCAGTAACCAGCCAGAGGAGCGTTTTTTCATCATCCCCCCGCACATTCTCGCCATCGGGCACATCGACATCGCACCTCCATGCGAGGTTTCCTCGGACGCCGGTGGCTCCCCAGCTTGTTTCCATGCGTGTTGGGTCATGTTTAACCTCCTGTCGGCCAGAGTGGCCTAATCAGATTTACGGCATCACTCGTACCATAAATTGAGCGTATCTACGTTGACCTTGATCAGACCTTCGGTAGATTACAGGAGCTTCCCGGTAACCCCGCGGCGATTTGGTTGGGAGTCAGCGGGCCGGGATCGCGTTTCAAGCAGTCTGAGAACGTCTGCTTTTGGGCCGAGAGCGGGCGTCCCCGAATGTCCGCTTCACCCGGCGATCAGGCCGCGATTCGTGTCCCGGTAATAGTCAAGGATCGAGCTGTATGGTGACGAGAAGTGCGTCGATGTGGCCGACGACGCGGCTGCGATGTCCCTCGCCGGTCGTGTCTTCCGTGAGCATGTAGCTTCCTGGACCCACCCGCCATTTCGAGCCATCCCCCGCTTCGTACTCCATCTCTCCCTGGAGATAGAACACCCACTGCCGTTTCGGGCTGGGATGCCAGTCCCCAACAAAGCTGGCCGGCACGACAAGAAAGGCATACGTAGACGCTGGCTCGAGTCTGGAGACTTCAATCGGCGGGGCGGGCGGGACAAAGTCACGGGTAGTCAATGCGATCTCCAAGCCTCGCTGAACGCGGGACTTGCCATCGGGACCGCAATAGAGCCGGTCGTACTTGATCGAACGCATGATGTTCTCCGCAGCGCCTCCCGATACCTAGATTACAGGAGCGTAACGCTGCGGGTTAAATCGGGTCCGCTTCCGACCCAAAGCAGACGTTCAACGCCTGAATTCACAGGATGGCATCGGCCGCCATCCTTTCGACGGCTTAGTTGTGAATGAATAGCCTTTCGATCACGGTAAGCACGTCATGCAGATAACCATGGTGTTCCATCAGGGGTTCCAGGTTGAGCAGGCCAACGAGCACAAGAATCGGGACAGGCGACGTGGCGATGGCCACGGTCAGAACGAAGGAGCGCCACCCGAATTGCTTGCTCAGGCCGCAAAGTAGTGCGACCTCCTTTGACGCGTGAACATTGACCTAGCTCAAACAAATCCCCGAGCCGCGGTGAACGTGGCGCAGAGAACCCATAGCGTTTGCTCCAAATCAATACAGCCTGCTGATCAAGCGCGTATAAATAAACTATGGTTGGGGGATTGGCCTCCAGCCGGAACCAAGGAGAGTTACAGTGAACGCCCCTCTTAAAATCTTAGCAGCCGCGGTCTGTGGCCTGCTCTTGGGGCTCCCGGCCGCGCAGGCCGATGACTATTGGGCTATGCAGGTTGATGACTATTCCGTCCAGCCACGTGACGTGTCGCTCCTGGCGGCACAGGCCGATGAAGGTTGGCCTGTGACCGATGTTTTCATTTACTTTGGCACGAGCGCCAATGAGCTGGCGGTTTTCCCCCCTGCATTGACGCTCCAGGCGGGCGAGCTCTACCGCATCCTCGTCATCAATCCGAGCGAGAACAAACATGTCGTGGCAGCCCCCGAACTCGCGGCGACGGGACTGACAACGAGCCTCGTGAAAGGATTGGCAGACGTCGATTACCCGGCTGCGAATATCACCGCGGGAATTTCGGTGGGACCGGGTCAGGAGATCGAATGGACCTTCATGCCCCTTCAGGAAGGCACATATAAGCTCGGATGCGAAAATCGCTTTCACGCAGCAGCCGGAATGCACGCGATGATTAAAGTAGTGTACGAAGTGCTCTAACGTTGCCCACGCTCGAGCCAGCTCTCCGTGCCGTCTACGGGGAAGCGGGCAGAAAAAAGGTAGCGTCGTAATTTACCGGCCCGCAGAAGCGGGCCTTTTTCTTGTTCATTGCGCGCGATGACGTCAGGGGTGAAGAGGGGACGGACCACGGTTATCCGATCCACAAAGGCGCTGTCTGCCTGCCCTTCTTGAAGGTCCACTTTCGACCCAAAGCCGACATTCCCTAAGTCAATTTCCACACCGGGCGGCGGGGAAATGTATATCGCTGCCTAATTCGTAGTTGTCCTTCCCGAAAACTCGTAATCGTTGAAATCGTTGA
>JAOTWM010000513.1 GCA_029862885.1 Gammaproteobacteria bacterium | reverse complement strand
CTGTGACACGTTTGTATAGGCCTTGTTATCCAAAAAGAACTGCTCTTGCCTGGTCGCAAGATCGGACAACGCCTCGCGCGCATCGGCACGACGCGCGCGCTTGACCTGGTCGAAGTACGACGGCACCGCGATCGCCATTAACACGCTGGCCACGACGATAACGACCATGAGTTCGATAAGGGTAAAGCCTCGTACTACCCTCATTTCGCCTGTCATACGCCGCGTTCGCATCTTATTGTAGAACTTGTTCGAACCAGAACGTGCTCAACACCGGGCTGGTGGGCGCCGGGTCCGATTCCGTCCCGACCGCTATACTCGACGAACTGCCCGTGCCTACAGTCACCGGATCCGACGGAATACCCGGCGTGTCGAGAGGATCAAAGCGCTCGTAGGTGATGGGGTCATCGTTGCTGATATCGTGGGTAAATACACCCGACGCATCGTCCAAGGCAATCGAATAACCCAAACCGGAGCCCTCGGCAGGGCCACACTGAACGACACCGGCCGGTAAACCACCCGCTGGCAGATAGGTGCTAAAGAACACGACGCCGCTTTGAATTAACGGATTGGCAAGACCTTTCTCACCGCAATTACCCAGCGTAGTCAGGTCCGAGCAGTTGTTCAAGCCAACTCGCCAGCCACGCTCGAGTTTGGTCACGACATCGGGATCGGTACAATCGCTGGGATTGTCATCCTGCAGGCAATTGTCGGTCAAATCGGCCAGGTCATCGTGGGTATACACGGTGCTCGGTGGATCCCCCGTCGTCGTGTTGCGATCCTTAAACAGATACGCAAAGTTCAACGTTTCCGTTCCCAGTGGGTGGGCACGGTCGCCCGTCGTAAATACGACACCGTCGTAGTCGCCGAAGTCGTCGGATGCGAGCACCACGTCCGGTCGATGGAATGCGCGTCGATCATCGACTTTCGCGGAGTTAAAATGGCGGCCTGTATCCAGTATCTTGGTCACAGTCCACGGCGCAACATCGTCGCTCGGATCGGCCGGCGTGCCATTGTCGTCACCTTCACGCATCGCGCCGGGAATATCACCACGCCATAACGCGCCTCCCGTATCCGCATAGTAAAACCGGTCGGAGAGCCCATCGCCGTCGCTATCGATCAACGTAACACCCGAAGGCGCGCTGTCCAGCATTGCCGCATTGACGAAGATCTCCGGTCCGGAAGTCGCGCTCGATTGCACGGCCTTCCAAACCAACGATCCGTCAAACGCATTGATAATAAATAACGCATTACCTTCATCGTCGTCGCTGCCCACAAAATTGGGATCGCTGTCGTCGCGCTCGTCCTTGCCGATTGCAGTCGTACCATCGTGGTCGTTGCCGTTATATCCACCGGTGATGAATAAGGCCGCGATTTTCTTCGTTACCGAGCTTATTTCCACTTCGATTACACCGACACGCATTTGCGACCAGGTTTGACCTAATTCCTCAAATCCAGTGTCGCCTTTTGCAATTGTCCACAATTCACGCGGATCGTCCGGATCACTCACATCGAGCGCATAAACATCTTTGCCGCCGCGACGTTGGCCGAAAAATACGATCGCGCGGTCGCCCACGGTGGAGTCGACCGTACCGTCTGAGTTGAGATCCACGAGTATCCCCCCAGCCTCACCATCGACGAGATACGGGTGCTTGGCGTCGTCACTCGGCGACTGATAAGAGAGCAGTCCCCCTGGGACGTTGTCCTTCATCCGAAACATTTCCGGTACCACCGCACGCGGCGCGTAGGCCCAGGATTCCTCACCCGATTCGCTACCGGCCGAATCCGTATTCATATACATGTGCATGAAGCCGTCGTTACTACCCATTAATATACGGATATCGGGATTCGCAGTCGTATAACCTCCACGCGCCCCATAGTTGATAGCGAGTGGGCGCGAATGCGGCGGCGCACCGACAAACCATGGCCTTGCATCCGTGATACTTCCGTCGGCATCGAGATCATCGACGTCGATACCGCGCGAAAAACTCACCAGTTCGATGACTTCGTTTTCGACGGGCGGCAGTACGGTGGCGTCGGCGGTCTGCTGACTCGCGTAATCACAAATGGTACAGGCCGAGCCGTACGCATGGAGATACGCTTCGGCGTACAGGCCGTCGTCGTTCTGTAACAGATTCTGAGCGGTGGCTTGCGTCGCGTCGAAGTCCAATAACAAATCCGCCGTACCATTCGTGGTGCTGACCGGGCTCGTAAAGACCTGGCGGGCTCCTGCTGTTGCGTTTGCGATTTCGGGCGTATCCGTCGATGGAAACCCAGGGGTCCTACTGCCCGCGCCACCGCGGTCCACGAATCGACCGTCTTTGCCCGGCAAGAATGGATCGCCGGCCACCGGATCGGGTAGCTCGCTGGGGTCGGTCCAAAACGTCAAGGCCGTATCCTTGATACGGCCGTCGGGCGCAATCGCGGGATCGCCGTTGACATCGACAAACAACACATTACCGTTGCCGTCGTCCTCGATGTTTAATTTCTTAAGGTTGCCCTCCCAGAACGGTCCGTCCTGGGCCTGAAACAGCGCCATGTAGAAATCCGGCAGCAACTCGGTGCGGTTGAATACATTGGCCGGAATCGACGGCGCAACGAATGTCGTACTCGTGCTCAATATTTCATTGAAGATACCGGTCAGCGTGCCAATCAGTTCGCCGGGATCGTCGCTTAACGCGAGCGCCCCGCCCGTTCCACCGGCTTGGGCATAACCGTTGGTCGTTTGGTTGATCTTGGTGGGATCGACGATGAAGTACGAGGTCACGTTCTGATTACCCGCCAGAGGCGGGGTTGCCGGGTACTCGTCGGCCGCGTCGGCTAAATCCTCATCCAATAAGAAGCGGATCACATTCGTGAAGCCGCGGTCCGGACCAAAAGCGTTTCTCATGTCGGTATCGATTCCCATCCCAGCCGCGGATTTAGCCGCTTCGATTGCGAAATCCGATTGTGCCGCTTGTTGCGACACCTGGAACATGAAATTTAATGTGTAGATCTTTGAGCAATCCGCGACATTCAATGGCGAGATGTACGTCGTGCCCGTGGGATCCTCGACCGCGGTGTCCCACTGTAATTCGGCGAAATGGGTGGCCGGAACCGCTGGGTCTTCCGGTGACGGAAAAAGACCAAAAAAAGTATCTGCCGGGTCGTCAAGATTAAGATCTGGAGGTGAAATCGGTCCAGTGCCGAAATCGTTGAAGCCATTGTGGCCATTGAACACGTCCTGACCGGTGAGGTAACGGAAGAATTCGAAGAAATGCTCTTCGCCCTGAAACTTATGCGATTCGTTACCCTGCGGCACCGGTATCGTGTCCAGCCGCTCGCAGAAATCCCGCATACCTGAATCTTCCACCACACGAGCCGGCCATAACGGGCACGTACTGGTCAACGGATCGCCGTCAACCGAAGTGAAGCCCTTGAATACATAACCACCGTTGCTGCACGGCGCAGCGGGGGGATTCGGGCCGGCGCAGTTGTTTTCGTCTTCGTGGTTGATCATCATGCCGAGCGACAACCCTTCCAACGGATCGATGACCGCCTTCAGCGACGCCGCGATGAGCTCGTAAAAAGATACCGAAGCCGGCACCAACCCCGATGCGTCACCTTTCATAAACCCCGCGTCCACGAGGAACTGGCAGTCGTTCACGCCAGCGGTTTCGGTCGTACACACTTGCGACCCCAAACTCGGCCGCCAATCGATATTCAGCATCACCAGCGCCTCACCCGGCGACCCGG
>JAOTWM010000070.1 GCA_029862885.1 Gammaproteobacteria bacterium | reverse complement strand
GCAATTGTGGCTCACAATACGTCGCTCACAGATCTTCAAACGAGAGTAAATGGGGATCCGTTTGTGGCTCAAAACGTCGTAAGCGCGGAAATCCTTGAGATCACGACAGCAAGATCCGATGAAAGACTACAATTTCTAGTTGATTAACTAACTTTCATTATTTCACGCGCCCAGCATGAAAACGTCTGAACTAGATACCCGTGCTGAAATCGCCGAGAATATTTGTCCTAGCAATCGCACGGACACGGATAGCATAAAGCAACGCTCGTTTTTCACTTTAATTTTTGCTGCCGGTGATGAGTGACGTTATGCGGTATGAATGAAACCGATCCGAGGTTATTAGTTACTGGAAGCGAACTCATTTTGGATGAACGGGACGGTTGGCCCAATTTTCACGATGCAGAAATAGATGAATTGAAAATTTGGCGAGGTGACGTACGCCCCGACGATGGTGTCTACATCGGGCCTCAAATTACGCTCCAGATGTATTTATGTGCGCTTCAGCATCCATTCGCTGTACTTTTTCGTTTTGACGACTGTGAAAATATCAAGATGGCGGGATTTAGCAACCAAAACCCCATCATGGATTTGGTATTTGGTGTCGGGGAACGAGGGCTTTTGAACGACGGAACGCCGATTACACCTTACATTACTGTTCATTTTCTTCCGGTTTGGCACTTTGAGCTTTCTTTCAAGTGTTTCCGGGCCTCAGTAGAAAGGATTACGGATCATGAAGGTGCCGCATAGCCATTCGTTGAACCGGACACACTTACCTGTGAGGTTTGTTGTCGGCGCACAAATCGCGCCAGGAATTCGGCGCACCGGTTATTGAGACTTTATGCGAAATCGAATAATCGTGAGTAACTGGCCAAATGTGAAATAAGCATTCAGCACCAGCTATGGAGGTTCATAATATGCAAGAATTTGTGCTAGTAGCCCGATACGAAGTTAAAGACGGATCTCCGGAGGAGGTAGTTGACGCCGCTCTAATCGAATCGGAAGCTGCGCTACGAGATGAACAAGGGTGCCGTGCGTTCGATATAATGGCGAGTAGCGGGGATGATAGTGAGGGTCTCTTTTACGAGATGTATGACGATGAAGCGGCATTTGAGGAACACCGCGAGACTCCTCATTTTTCAGCATTTTTCTCTGCGATCGAAGATTCAACTGTTGAGTGGACGGGGCCTCGGTACTTGCGACTTTCCCGGTAGATTTAAAGATTTAGTTAGATCGCTGCTACGAGTGATAACTAATGAGCTACGTCATATTAATTTTTGGCATTCTAATCATGCTTATAGGGGCGATCATCCTTGTCAAGCCTGAAACTGTTCTTGGCATCTTACGTGACCATTTCGATGTATTAACTATCCATGTTTTGGCAGTTGTTGTAAGAATAATTTTAGGGGTGGCACTCATTTCCTATGCCGGCCAATCTAAATATCCAATCGTCTTAGAAGTGCTCGGATGGATTTCATTGGCGGCGGCACTCGTATTGGGAGTGATCGGCCGCTCAAATTTCAAACGCTTGATGAAATGGACGTTGGATCTGGCGTCATCATATAGCCGTGTTGGTGGTTTTTTTGCGGTCTTGTTCGGGAGTTTTCTTGTTTATGCCGTGTAGTAAATCGGTCGTGTCGCAACATAGCCAGGAACAGCATGCTATGCGCTAGACCGTGCCTGCCTCGGCGTTGGATGGGAGGGCAAGACTATGAAATATCAAGCACTGAACTTTGAGAAGAAACTAACCCTGTTTGATGAACACTGGGCACCGAAGGTCATCGCTGAGATGAACGACTATCAATTCAAGGTCGTTAAGATCAAGGGCGACTTCGTATGGCACAATCATGAAGATACGGATGAGACCTTAATCGTATTGGAAGGAAACCTACGGATAGATTTCAGGGATGGATACGTTGATTTGAGCCAAGGAGAAATGTTTGTCGTTCCGAAGGGCGTGGAGCACAAACCGTTCGCCGAGAATGAAGTCAAAATCCTTCTGATAGAACCGCGCGGTGTTCTGAACACCGGCCACGAGGGTGGCGAGCGCACTGCTCAAAATGATGTGTGGATCTAGAAAAGCCAACCGTTCACTGCGCCCAATTAAGACTGGTTACTTTCTTTTTCCCGATGGCATAACGGATCGGCACAAGGCGTTGCATAAGTATGTGAAGGAAAGCATAGAGTATGTTCTCACAATACCGGCGCCAGCAAGAAAGCCAAGCTGACAAGAAAGATGGCGGGTTAGCGGCGGTTGCTCAGTCTCGGCGCATGGGCGGGCGGCAATGTCATCGTACGCTAGATATCGGTATCGCGAGTGGCGGGCAGCGTTTCGGGGCACCGTAACGCCGGAGAGCACCCCCGACGTCACCCACTGTTACACCCTGTTACAAATCGTAGCGCCAGCGATATGATGTCATCGTGGTGATGGTCGAAACTACTCCTGCACATTAACCAAACCAAACAGGAGTACTATCAATGAAACGTTCTACGAAAATTATTACTGCGGTTGTTTTGACTCTGGGTGTGGCCGGTGGCGCGGCCGCCTACGGCAAGCACAGATTTGGCAGCCCGGAATCCCGCGCCAACTATATGGTTGGCTATGTCAGTGAGGAGTTGAGCTTAAGTTCAACCCAGGAACAATCCCTTAACGCGCTCAAGGACGAAATCATGACCGCCCGGCGTACGATGCGGAGGCAAATGAAATCGGCCAGGGACGAAGTTCAGTCGCTGATTTCTTCCGAGCGCTTCGACCGGGAAAGAGCCCTTGAGCTGATCGATGGGAAAGCCGCGGCGATCACCGAAGCCGCGCCGACAGTGGTGGCGGCACTTGGTAATTTCCTGGACGGACTCAACGTCGAGCAAAAGGAAGAGATCATGGAGTTTGTCCAACACCGGGCCGAACACCACCGACATTACAAGCACAATGGTGAATAACCTTGTGTGATAAACCGGCCGGCGCCCCGCGATCGGGCGCCGCCTGGCCGGCCTCGCTGAAATTGATCGCACAGTGTTTGAATTGCGCGTCATCGCGGTGCCAGGGCCGCGGTGGCGGCGATCCGCGTTTATAATTCAGGAACCTCTGTAATCCCCGACTGACAAAGCAGATTATGCTCGACGTACTGCTTATCGACGACGACGACAAGCTCGCAACAGTACTGATCGAGTACTGCGAGAAATTCGGTATTCGCATACGATCTGAAACGCTGCCGTCAAAAGGGCTTGAACGACTGGGCCGTAATCACTTCGACGCGGTGATACTCGATGTGATGTTGCCAGAAATGGACGGCTTTGAAGTATGCAGGACAATCCGCCGCAGCAATCCGATACCGATCATCATGCTGACGGCCCGCGGCGAGGTCACCGATCGCGTAGTGGGATTGGAGATCGGTGCGGACGATTATCTACCCAAACCCTTCGACCCGCGCGAACTCGTCGCCCGCATCAATACGATTGTCAAGCGCAAGCGGGCCACGCCGAACGATACCGATGCGTTGATCTTCGAGAAGCTTACGATCGATCGCGCCCAACGTGAGGTAACGGTTGAAGGAAAATCCGTGGACCTGACCACGATGGAATACCAGTTGCTGATCCTGCTCGCCAGCTCTCCGGGTAAGGACTTTAGCCGGGACGATATATTAAATCGTCTGAAGGGCACGGAAACCGAGCTCTTCAGTCGGTCCGTGGACATACTGGTCAGCCGGCTGCGCAGCAAGCTGGCACCCGCTACGCCGATAAAGACCGTGTATGGCTCCGGCTATGCGTTTGTCGGTAAGCCCCGATGAGGGGATTGGTTTCACGTTTAAAACGTTCGCTGTCGAACCGCCTGCTTTTGATTTTCGCGGCAACGAGTCTTTGCATCGTTGCGCTGATTATCTCCCTGCTGATTCACGGGCTGGGTGCGCAGTGGCGTGCCAATATTCACCCGCATCTGCTGCAGTATCTCGACTACGTCAACGCCGATATCGGCGATCCGCCGAGCGTGGAAAGAGCAACCGAACTCGCAAGACGCCTGCCTATCAACATTTATATCCAGGGCAATGGTATCGACTTCTCATCGACGGGGCTGCCGTTGGATATCGACGACCTCGAGTTTTACGAAGATCGTCCTTGGGCCCGGAAGAAAAGAGACCGGCTTCGCAAGCGATTCGACTTTGCAAACGGAAATATCACGTTTGGCGAGCATCGCGATCGCACCGTGTTACGCAATGAGTTCGGCGATTACACCGTGTATTACGAATTGCGGCACCGTCGACCGAAACCGCTTCGTGACGGCGTGATCGGCTGGGCGTTGTTCGGAATCGTCGCGATTCTCGGCCTATGTTACTTGCTAATTCGCACAATGCTAAGGCCGGTCCACGACATCGGGGCCGCGGTCCGGCGCATGGGTCAGGGAGAACTTAATTACCGCGTCCCGGTTCGGGCCGATAACGATCTTGGAGAACTCGCAGGCAGCATCAACACCATGGCGTCGGATATCGAACGAATGCTCGACGCCAAAAGACAACTGCTGCTCGGCGTGAGCCATGAACTCCGATCGCCACTGACGCGGGCGACGGTCGCTGCGGAATTGCTCGACGAATCGGTCAACCAAATTCGGATTCGGGAAGACCTGCAAGAAATGGAGAACCTCATCACAGAGATCCTTGAAACCGAACGCATGAACACCGGACATGCGGTTATCAATCGTACCCCGGTCAACCTCAACAGTCTCGTGGTCTCCGTACTGAAGGAGCTTTCGGCAGATACCGTAACCACCGACATTAATTCGCAGCTACCTGTGGTCGAACTCGATGAAGCCCGTATTCGCCTGCTGATCCGAAATCTGATTAGCAACGCGATCCAACACGGTGGTGAGTCAGAGCCTGCGCCTCGCGTTAGTGTGTCCGCAGCCGACGCTCAACTAAAAATAAGCGTGAGCGACAGCGGACCGGGCATCCCACCGGAGCATCTATTCAGACTGACCGAACCGTTTTACCGTGTAGATCCATCCAGAACCCGATCCACCGGCGGCTTCGGTATCGGCTTGTATCTGTGCCGGCTGATTGCGGAAGCGCACGGCGGCGAATTAAGAATTAGCAGCGACCCCGGCACCGGCACGGTCGTTGATGTGCTGCTGCCATGTTGAACAGCCGCGCATGGCAGCTGTTGCGACGACGTTCGCAGTCGGCATCAGCGACTAACCCGGATAATTCATGAAGGCAGGGCAATAACCCAAAGTAACCTCAGCCGATCGGCGGTTTTCGGCTTCGCCTCTAACGGCCCTACGCTCGATTCCGCTTAAGGTCCGAACTCTTCGTGAGATATCCGGGTTAATCCCTGGCGCAGTTCCTCGATTTCCAGGCACATGCGATGGAAATGCGATCCTTTCCAGTAGATCTTGCGACACTGGCCACAGCGAAAGAACTCGTCGTAGTAGCGCCGCGTTAGTGGCTCCAGGTCCGCTTCGACCTGCTCTTTCGGCACCTCTTGAACAACGCCGTTGCACTCCAGGCAACGATGGAATGGTGTGATCTGCCGATAAAGATCGAAGCGCGCGAGCACCTCTCGCAGTTGTCTAGGTGGATCGACGGCACGTACCCAATAGCCATGGGTAACAGCCTTATGAAACAGCAACCGCCGGTCGCGGGTTAAGATAATCCGATGCTGCTTGACGGATAGTTCGACGACCTCACGGTCGTTATACGAATTGGCATAATCGGCATCGAAGCCCAGCATACGCAAGCGCCTCGCCAGTTTGCCGAGATTGACGTCGAGTATGAATGCAGTGCGGCGCAGCGGTCGATCGCGGAGCTTTACGAGTGGCGTGATATCGAAGCATTCGAACATCGGATAAACCGCGACGCGATCACCATCGCAAAGCGGGTGCGCAAAGTCCACGGACTGGCCGTTTACGATAATAAGATCGACTTCCGTATGTGGAATGCCGAGTGCCTCGATGGGATCTTTGATGGCGGGCGCCCCGCCGAAACGATAGTCGATGACGCGTTTGCGCTGTATGGACGGCAGGAAGTCGTTGAGTTCCTCGTAGAATCGAAAGTGTGCCATCGACACAATCAATCGCACCCGCTGCATAGCCCGGCCATTGGGCGATTATATCGCTATCCTGTCGAGCGAACCCGAGGCTCACGACAACGTTTGGCCGTCGCCTATCGGCAACACAAAGTGCAATATGTGGGCTATCATATCGGATCGATCGGGGAGAATTCGCCAACGCGCGTCCGGGCTTTAAGAATGATATCAACGCTACCCGTGTATCCTTTGCTACGGCTGCTAAAACAGTGGCAGGTCGCGATAGCGCCCGCACCCGGAGTGTGCCGCCGGAGCGTCTTACTTATAACGGTGCTTTGTCTCGGTGGTTTCGCTGCGGTCGCCCTGGCCGGTGCAACAGAACGTGCGGCGCGGGAACGAATGATGCGAGTTATCGAAGCCGACGTTCTGGCGACGAGCCGTTACCTTGGCAAAAAGTCGCTTACTCCAAGCGTGCTAGAGGCCATGGGCAACGTCGCGAGGCACGAATTTGTGCCCGAAGCCGAGCGCGACGTTGCCTATGAAAATCGGCCCCTGCCGATCGGTTATGGGCAAACAATATCGCAACCGTACATCGTTGCAATCATGACCGATCTGTTGGAACTTCGCGCCGGTCAGCAGGTGCTCGAAATCGGTACCGGCTCGGGTTATCAAGCCGCCGTTCTTGCAGCGCTCGACACCAATGTTTATACGATGGAAATTATCGAACCGCTCGGCCGCCAAGCGGCTCAACGATTAGAAACTTTGGGCTATGACCGGGTCGAAGCACGCATCGGCGACGGCTATTACGGTTGGCCTGAACACGCGCCATACGACGCCATCATCGTGACCGCGGCGGCCGGTCACGTGCCGCCGCCACTGATCGAGCAGTTGAAACCGGGGGGACGCATGATGATTCCGGTCGGCAGCCGATTTCTCACCCAGCAGCTGGTGCTGATAACCAAAAACGCCGACGGCACGGTCACGACGCGCCAAATTCTGCCGGTTCGATTTGTGCCGCTGACCGGCGACCACTGAATCACCGGCGGCCATGCAAGATTAACCCGAACATTGCACGACGGCGGATCATGCACCAAAGATCTTCGCAATGGTTCAACAATTTACGCCGCCTATCGAGGTGCTTGGCCTCGGTACCGTTTGCCCTGTTCGGATTCGGGAAAAATCGGGCGCCGTATTCGGCACGCTTCCCCTTCAAACCCGGACCCTTCATGAATGATCCGGGTTAGCCGCTTCAGGTTGTTCTAGTTATGCGGCCCGCGACCCCGTCTCCCGTATCGATGCGGCTGGCGATCGCCATCATCTCCGCAGCGGCAGTGGGCTATGAGATTCTGCTGATCAACCTACTGTCCATCATGCAATGGCATCATTTTGCGTATATGGTAATCAGCATGGCGTTGCTGGGATTCGGTGCGAGCGGGACCTTTCTAACGCTCGCGAGATCCTGGTTGCTGCCGCGGTTTGCGTATGCGGTCATCGCCCAGAGCTGCCTGTTTGGGGTCGCGATCATTGTTTGTTTCGCGCTGGCCAAAACCCTGACTTTCAATCCGGAGCAACTGCTCTGGGATCCCAGTCAACCGGCCAAGCTGCTTGGCGTTTATGTCTTGTTGGCGATTCCTTTTTTTCTTGCCGCTAACGTGATCGCTCTGACACTCATGACCTATCCGGGCGCGATACCGCGAGTCTACGCCGCTGACCTGATCGGCGCTGGCGTCGGCAGCTTGGGCGTTGTCCTGCTATTGCACGTATTGTGGCCGGCGACGGCAATGCGCCTGCTGGCCTGGGCCGGATTCGCCACCGCGGGTGTCGCGTACTGGTCACTGCGGCTCCGCCCACGGCCGCTTGCGTGGGCGTTCGCGATACTAGGGCTGCTGCTATTCGTGGCGCCGGCGTCCTGGACGCATCCGGATGTATCGCCGTACAAGAGCCTCGGCCAATTGCTCAACGTGAGTGGTACCCGGGTGGTCGAACAACTTACGAGCCCGTTAGGACAGGTAACCGTCGTTGCGAGTCCGACAATTCCCCTGCGGCACGCGCCCGGTTTGAGCTTGAATGCGAGCGGCGAGCCACCGCCACAGGTTGGGGTGTTCAGCAACGGCGACGCCATGACGGTCATCACACAATACACGGGAGACCGCGAGTCGATTGCGTACCTCGACTACACGACGTCCGCACTGCCCTATCACCTGTCAGTGCCGCGCAACGTGTTAATTCTCGGTGCGGGCGGCGGAAGCGATGTGCTGCAGGCCCGCTACCATGCCGTCGAGCAAATCGACGCGGTTGAGTTGAATCCGCAGATCACGGGCCTGGTGCAGAAACAGTACGGCGAGTTTGCCGGTCACTTGTATACCGACCCGAGTATTCGCGTACACACCGCGGACGCGCGTGGATTTGTTTTGAGTTCAGCGCGGCGTTTCGATTTGATCCAATCCACTCTGGTCGGCTCGTTTGCGGCACAACCGGCCGGCCTTACTGCGCTAAATGAAAACTACCTGTTTACAGTGGAGGCGTTGGGCGAAGCCATCGGGAAATTGATGCCGAATGGATATCTGTCGCTAACGGTATGGGTGACCCTGCCACCCCGCAATGCGCTAAAACTGTTCGACGGCCATCGACGCCCTGTCGCGGGGGGGCGTTGTTGACGCCTCACGTCGTGTAGCGATGATCCGCGGCTGGCAGACCAGCACATTATTGGTCAAAAATGGATCTCTCACGGACAAAGACGTCGAGGCGATCAGACGGTTTTCCAAAACGCGGTCGTTCGACGTCGTGTATTACCCGGGTATGCAACGCGCCGAGGCGAATCGCTATAACCTTCTCGACCGGCCTTATTTCCATGAAAGTGCTGTCGCGCTACTGGGCTCCGGCCGCGATCGATTCGTCGACCAATACAAATTCTCGCTTACGCCGGCTAGCGACGATAAGCCTTATTTTTCGCATTTCTTTCGCTGGGACACGCTGGCGGAGATCATCTCTTTGCGCGGCCGCGGCGGCGAATCGTTGCTTGAGGTGGGCTACCTGACACTGGTGGCAACATTACTCCAGGCACTCATTGTCGGAGCCGTCTTGATCCTGGTGCCGCTCGCGTTTCTCAAGCGCGATAGGTCGATAGGAGCGCCGCCCCAGGTGCTGCTTTACTTTCTGTCTTTAGGACTCGGCTTCATTATTCTTGAGATCGCAATTATTCAAAAAAGTATGCTACTGCTGCACCATCCAATCTACGCGGTAGCGATCGTAATCGGTACGTTGTTGGTGTGTGCCGGACTGGGCAGTCGATTCGCCGATCGATACGCCGCCACGGCTCGCGATCGCACCGTGCTGTGTACCGCGGTTGCGGCTATCATCGGATTCGGTCTCGGGTACGCGTTCGCCGCGGGCGCCCTGTTCAAGCTCGTCTCGAGCATGCCATTTATCTTTAAAGCGTTGCTGCTGATTTTGCTGCTGGCGCCGCTGGGGTTCGTGCTGGGGATGCCGTTTCCGTTGGGTCTGGCCCGGCTCGCGGCCGGTTCGCCGCGGCTCGTCGCTTGGGCCTGGGGGATCAACGGTTGCGCATCGGTGATCAGCGCCGTACTCGCCACGCTATTGGCAATACATTTCGGCTTTAACGCCGCCATCATCGTCGCTTTGGTATGCTACGGTGTCGCGCTCATGACGTTCCCACCCGAGCGCAGTGCAAATTAATTGTGTTCGCCGCATCGGAACCGCCGGCGGCGATCGAGCGAAGGTTAGCAAAGAGCAGGCGCATCGTGTGTGCCTTACGAAATGCATGAACGCGACATTCCCACGGCCTAGCCCGCGTATTGCACGAAGGCGGACGATGTATCAGCAATCTTGCCCATATATCGATCAATTACTCCGTGTTCTGGAACCCAGGCCCGGTGTACAGCTTGTCCTGTTCGGATTCAGGAAAAACCGGCCGTCGTATTCGTCACGATCCCCCTTGATCCATAGCTACGGCTATGCATCCGCGGACGATCGCACCGACTACTTAGCCCGATTTCCCCTGAACTCCGAACCCTTCATGCAATATGCGGGCTAGCCGCCGCGCATCGTGTTTACGGCAATCCCCGAATTTCGCGAGCTACTGAAAAATATCGCGCATATGTGAAATGAGCCGGGCGGCCAATTCCCCCTTGTCGCCCTTCTCCTCGACTTCCCGCATGGCCGTCTCTAATATCGCCTGAGTTTCGTCCGTGGTGATGACGTTCTTGCGGTGTAGTTCCTTGATGAGCGCATCGCAAACCGCCAAAGCGGCGAGCCCGGCTGTTCCAGCGACGTCTGCCTGTTTCATCGGAGTATTCCTCTAGCGCTGAGAATGTAGTATCTCAACTAATTCTAATCGACTGCGGCGCATCCTAATAGTGTCACTAGGATTCCATGCACGGCATACCGACACACGCACGGATGCCACCAGACCCGATTGCGAGAATCGATCAGTTCACTGGGAACTGGATGCTAGATAAATCGCAATGGCGATCAGTAACACAACGACCGCATGCAAACCAACGCGCATAAACATTAATTGATGGCTATGCTGTTGATCGAAGTCGCGTCCCCGCATCATCGAGCCAATTCCTATCGCTAATACACCAATAGTTGCGACCAGCGCCAGAATCAAAACCACATTGAGTAACGTCATGATTCGATACCTCAAGCCGGAAAACGAGCTTTTGCCTCGTGCTAGCTACGTTTTCTCCTCCCATACACACTTAAGACGATACGCTGCTGAAATGGACAACATATTGATCGAGGTCATTACATCACCATTGCACCGAGCTTACCGGTCGCCCGTAAATACCGAGAATTAAGGTGCGGTTTGAGATTTATCGTGTGACCATGGGTTTGCGTACTGAGGGGTCCGAGCCATCGCCTGGAGGATGTTGGCATTCGTCCATACTGATATCCCTAAGTTACGAACGGATCGCCGTACCGGATCTCATCGACTTCAATACCAACGTGAATTATAGTGATCCACGCAGACGCCTCCTGATGAGTGCATACGTTGACGTATGACCTTACAACAATAAGGACCCCCATTTGACGAACGACCCCTATTCGATATTGTTCGAGCCGGTAAAGATCGGGCCAAAGACCGCTAAGAACCGTTTTTATCAAGTCCCGCATTGCATTGGCTCGGGTTTTCGCTGGCCGCAAACCATGGCCCATTTGCGTGGTGTTAAGGCGGAGGGGGGATGGGGGTTGTGTGTACCGAGGAATGTGAAATCCACCCCAGCAGTGACATGTCTTCGTTTGTACAGATGCGGCTATGGGACGATAGCGACATCCCGACGCACAACCTGATGACCGAGAAAGTGCACGAACACGATGCACTGGCCGGTATTCAACTGGTCCACAATGGAATCCATACGGCCAATAGGCTTTCCCGTACCCCGGCGTTATCTCCGTCCGGTGGCTCCGTGACCTGGGTCGATCCATATCAAACCCGGGCAATGTCAAAACGTGACATCAAGGAGTTGCGTGGCTGGTATCGAGACGCCGCGCTCCGGGCCAAACAGGCGGAATACGATATTGTCTACGTTTATGCGGGCCATGACGGCACGATCCTGATGCATTTCCTGCAAGCGCGCTACAACCAGCGCGCCGATGAGTATGGCGGCTGCTTGGAAAACCGCGTCCGGTTGTTACGAGAAGTCTTGGAAGAAACAAAAGAAGCCGTCGGGGATAGCTGTGCTGTTGCATTGCGATTCGCCGTCGATGAGTCCAATGACAGCCAACTGCACTTCGACAAGGAAGGACGGAGAATCGTAGAAATGCTGGCAGATTTACCGGATCTTTGGGACGTAAATATTTCGGGATGGCAGAATGACTCGGTAACGTCGCGCTTTGGCGAATCCGGACACCAGGAACCCTATATCAGCTTCGTCAAACAAGTGACCAACAAACCCGTGGTCGGCGTCGGACGCTTTACCTCGCCGGATGCGATGGTGTCCCAAATCAAACGCGGCATACTCGATTTTATCGGTGCAGCCAGGCCCTCTATTGCCGATCCCTTCTTGCCGAAAAAAATACAACAAGGGCGAGCCGATGAGATCCGGGAGTGCATCGGATGTAATATCTGCACGACCGGAGACAGTTTTGCAGTGCCGATTCGTTGTACGCAAAATCCGACTATGGGGGAAGAATGGCGTAAAAAATGGCACCCCGAAAACATCGAGCCGGCAGGATCGGACGACAAGATCCTCGTAATAGGGGCAGGACCCGCTGGTTTGGAATGCGCACTTGCGTTGTCTAAACGAGGTTACGATGTGGTACTGGCCGAAAAGGATCAGGAGCCGGGTGGGCGCGTGTTGCTGGAGTCGAAACTGCCGGGCCTGTCCGAGTGGAAGCGCGTTATCGACCACCGCATTTACATGCTGACCCAGAAACCGAACGCGCAAACCTATTTACAAAGTGCTCTTAGTGAACAGGACGTGTTGGAATATGGATTCGAGAGAGTTGCCGTAGCGACCGGCTCGACTTGGCGCACCGATTGTGTCGGTCGCAGTACTCGCAATCGTATTTCGATCGATAAAAACGCACGAATTGTTTCTGTAGATCAAATCTTGACCGGCGCACGTGTTACTGGGCGCGTTGTTATCTATGATGACGATCTGTATTACATGGCCAATGTAATTGCGGAAAAGCTGTGTGCAGACGGCTGTGAAGTGGTTTACGTAACACCGGCAACGGAGGTTGCGCCGTACTCGCATGCCACTCTCGAGCACAGCCGAATACTCGGGCGTCTATTAAATTTGGGTGTCGAGATTATATGCGCAAATACGATCGCGTCAGTCGGTGGTTCCAAAGTTGAATTGGCGTGCGTGTATACGGACGTGACCCGATTCGTCGATTGCGATGCACTGATCCCGGTTACCGAACGCATACCGCTCGAGCATATCTTCATGGGTTTGCAAAACCCGGAACAACTCAGCGATCACGGAATTCGGTCCGTCGAGTCGATCGGGGACTGCTTCGCGCCCGGTACGATCGCAGGCGCGGTTTATTCGGGGCATATGTACGCCCGCCAACTCGATAATCCGCTCGATCTTCGGTATGGATTCGCAAGAGAAAACTACCCACCTCAAGATGCCTTAGCATGGCCTTTAGAATCAACCGCAGAAAATTGACGCCCGCAACATCAGAGAAGAACACGGTCCATCAACATACAAAGAGCGATAATCCGACGAACGACACAGGGCATGAGAGCAACAATGACTACACAAGACACCAGCTCAGCGGAGCAAAACAGAAAGCCCCGCTCCAGTGCACGGCGTGAGGGCGGCCGCCAGGTACGTCGTACCAAGCGACTCGCGAAAGCGACGTCGCCGGCAATCTGGCCTGGGGTTTCTGGCGGTACCTACAAGCCCCTGACCGAGACTGCGATGCAGCAGGTTCACAAGGCCGCCTTGGAAATTCTCGCCACCCTCGGGGTTGGGGACAGCAATCAGGAGCTGTTGGACATCGCTCTAGCCAAAGGCTGTCATCTAAATGAGCACGGTCGTCTTTGCTTCCCTAAAGCACTGATGGAAGACATTATTGCCGGGGCCGCTCGAAGTTTTGTTGTCCATGCCCGCGGCGCAAGAAAAGGCGTGAGCGACATCGAGTGCAGTGGTTCCAAGGTGTACTTCGCCACGTCAGGATCAGCAGTCACAACATTCGAACCTGATACCAAAACCTACCGCCCGTCTACACTGAGAGACGTTTACGATTTTACCCGCCTGACCGACAAACTCGATAATATTCACATGGTAGGCGACACTGTGGTGCCGACCGACGTGACCGACGATTTTGAGCACGACATCAACATTCCCTACACCATGATTTCTGCGACAGAGAAGCCGCTTTGTTTCGCTTTTCGCAGTGCCGCGAGTGTAAGACCGGCAATCGAAATGTTTGATATCGTGCTTGGCGGCTGTGGACGTTTTCAAAACGAACCGTTTGCCATCTTCGGCGGGTGTCCTATTGTTTCGCCATTACGTTTCGGCCTGGAGAACCTTCAGGTCATGATGGAGGCCAGCCGACTCGGTTTGACCAGCGATCTGGCCGTCGCCCCCCAGAGCGGTGCTACTGCACCCGCACCACTGGCGGGAATACTCGCTCAGGTTGTCGCAGAAACCCTCGCCTGTCTCGCCGTTGTGAATCTCATCAATCCCGGATGCCCGATGGCGTTTGCGGCATGGCCTTTCATCACCGATTTGCGTACCGGATCGTTTACCGGCGGCAGCGGAGAAGAAGCCCTGCTTGCATCCGCAGCGGTGCAGATGGGTACGTTCTATGATTTACCCAATTCAGTCGCGGCCGGCATGACAGATTCGAAGATTCCTGACGTACAGCATGGTTTTGAAAAAGGAATCACTCTGACGCTTGCAGCCATGGCCGGGGCCAACCGAGTTTGTGAGGCCGGTGGCATGATGGGAAGCTTAATGGGGTGCAGCTTCGAATCTCTTGTCATCGATAATGAAATTCTTGGCATGGTCCTACGCGCCACTCGCGGTATCGAGGTCAACGACGAAACGCTTTCAGTAGAGGTTATCAAAGAATCTGTCATTAACCCCGGTCATTTTCTCGGTCATAACCAGACCCTCGAATATGTCGAAACCGAATACCTCTACCCTGAATTATCGGATCGCGATTCCACGGATGCCTGGGAACAACAGGGATCGCCGGATCTCTACGAGCGCAGTCGCGAAGTTGTAAAGACGATTCTCGCGACCCACGACCCGGCCTATATAGACCCGGTTACCGATCAGACGATTAGAAGTAAGTTCCCTATTCTATTAGCTTGAGCCTGCCCGGCCTCGTCGCGGAATTCCGAGAGTAAAACTCACGAATCGATACACCAAATGCGTGGAGCGGGTGATGGGAATCGAACCCACATCATCAGCTTGGGAAGCTGAGGTTCTACCATTGAACTACACCCGCGGGGTGATCGGCTGAATCGAACGGCCCATTATCGCGACTCGGCACCAAGGCCTCAACACAGATTTCTTATTCGAGTTTCTGCCAACCTGCGTCAGGAGTGAATCGCTCACCGTGGCGATCGGCGAGACTCTCCAAGCGGGTTCGCAGGTGCGCGGCGCCTTCGCTGTGCAGGTAATGCATCGGTCCGCCGCGAAACGGCGCAAAGCCGGTTCCGAAAATTACACCCGCGTCGAGCAAATCGGCATTGCTTACGATTTTTTCGCGCAAACACGCAACGGCCTCGTTTATGAACCTCAACACCATTCGATCGGTCATGTCCGCTGGCACGACGTCGCCGTCCTGGATCTTGGGCTTTTCGGGTTTACCGTTCTTCCATTGATAAAAACCCGCACCGGTTTTCTTGCCAAGCTTACCGGCGTCGACCATAGTCTTGAGTTCCGCCGGTACGTTGCCGCCGAAACTTGCAGTAAGGTTCTCGGCCACATGGGCGCAAATATCGAGGCCCACAGTGTCTGCCAGTTCAATGGGGCCCATCGGCATCCCGAAGTCGGTGGCCGCTTTGTCGATCGCGATCACCGGTACTTTCTCGTGCAACAGTTCAACAGCCTCCAGCAAATAGGGCATGAGGATTCGATTCACCAAAAATCCCGGAGCGCTTTTCACCGGCACCGGCAAGCGGCTGATCTGGCGGGTGAACGCGGCAGCCCGCGCGGCGACATCGGCCGATGTTTTCGCACCGTTAACGATCTCTACTAACTGCATCTTTGCCACCGGATTGAAAAAATGCAGGCCAACAAGCCGCGACGGATTCTTAAGACTCGATGCCAAGTCTTCCAGGGGAATACTCGAAGTATTTGTCGCCAATAATGCGTTGGGTTTGAGTTGTGGCTCGACAACCTTAAATAATTGTTGCTTGGCTTCGGCGTTCTCGAAAATCGCCTCGATTACGACATCCGCCCATTTAACGCCATCGCCACGCTGGTCGGGTTGGAAACGATCCATAGCGGCGGTGATCTTACGGGGTTCCCGCAGGCGCTTGCTGAACAGTTGGTACGTGCGCTTCACGACGCGCGCGAGCGCGTCCGGCGCTTGATCCTGGACCGTTACCGATAGACCTTGCAGCGCACACCACGCCGCGATATCACCGCCCATGACACCGGCGCCGATAACGTGCACGTGTGCAAAATTTTCATCGTTATCG
>JAOTWM010000512.1 GCA_029862885.1 Gammaproteobacteria bacterium | reverse complement strand
TGGTTTCTCCTCAAGGCTTATAGCCTTATCGGAGTCGTCAAATTCCACGACTCCGTATCGTTCGGGATCCTGCACAGGATACGCAAAAACGGTTGCCCCCGTGCGCTGCGATGCAGCACGTTCGAGCGATTTTGATAGATCGTGACCGTAGAAAACATTGTCTCCCAACACCAGCGCGCTGCGATCGCTTCCGATGAATTCAGCCCCGATTATGAACGCTTGGGCCAAACCATCCGGGGATGGCTGTATGGCATAAGAAATATTGACCCCCCACTGACTTCCGTCTCCCAAGAGCTGCTCGAAACGGGGCGTATCGTGGGGCGTCGATATGACCAGAATGTCGCGTATACCTGATAACAATAACAGCGATAATGGGTAATAAATCATTGGTTTGTCGTAAACCGGCAGCAGTTGCTTCGATACCGCCTGGGTGACGGGATATAACCGTGTCCCTGACCCACCTGCCAGAACTATACCGCGTACTTTCATGAAGTAACTCCTAGCCGTTCCCCCTTATAATTCTGCATCGCGATCTCACACCACGCATCGTTCTGTAAATACCAGTCAATCGTCTTCCGTAAACCGCTTTCAAACGTCTCGCGTGGTCCCCAATTCAGCTCTTGTTTCAATTTCGACGCATCGATCGCATAACGTTTGTCATGTCCCGGCCGATCCTTCACGAAACTTATTTGCTGCACGTACCGCTTCCCATCTGGCCGCGGGCGCAAATCATCCAGGATGGCGCACAACGTCGTGACGACTTCGAGGTTGGTTTTCTCATTTTCGCCACCCACGTTATAGACGCCACCGACGGTGCCTTTTTTGAGTATGGTCAATAGCGCATCGGCATGATCGTCCACATACAGCCAGTCCCTCACGTTATCGCCTTTTCCGTAAATGGGAAGAGCGGCGCCGGCAAGGGCTTTGTGTATGGAGAGGGGAATCAGCTTTTCGGGAAACTGATAAGGGCCGTAGTTATTCGAACAATTCGATATCACGACTGGAAGACCATAGGTTTTGTGCCAGGCTCGGACCAGATGATCCGACGCGGCCTTGGATGCCGAGTACGGTGAATTGGGCCTATATGGCGTGGTTTCTGTAAAATAGCCCTTATTCCCTAAACTTCCGTAAACCTCATCCGTCGAAACATGATGAAATCGGAAACCCGCTTTTTCGCTGGCCGGCAACGCCGACCAGTAAGCTCTAGCCGCCTGCAGCAGGACGTAGGTGCCCATAATGTTGGTTTGCATGAACTCCCCAGGCCCGTCTATCGAGCGATCAACATGCGACTCCGCAGCGAGGTGCATAATGGCGTGCGGGGCGTGTCGATCAAAGACTTCGCTAATGGCGCCAGCATCACAGATATCTACATGCTGGAAACTATAACGTTCCGAATCGCTGACCGTCGCCAGCGATGCGAGGTTTCCAGCGTAGGTCAGTTTATCGACATTTGCGACGATCGTATCAGTTTCATGAATGAGTTTTCTGATGACGGCCGAACCGATAAAGCCCGCACCTCCTGTTATAAGTAATCTGGTTATAGTCATGGGGTAATCGAAATCCTAAGTCTGAGTCTGAAGTAAGTTTAAGAATGAAGTCCCTGCGAGTCGTAACGTTCGCTCTATGGCTGGCCTTTGCGTTATTGCTGGCTTTCTGGCGCTTGGCTAATCCGCCGGTCTCCCCGCGCCTTAACGCCTATACGGAAAGCGGAAATCGGTTCCTCGACCAGGGCCATCATCTGAAAGCCCTCGAGATGTTTCGGCGTGCGCTTACGCTGGACGCCACAAATCAGGAAGCAGGTTACGGCTATCTGAAGGCCTCGCTATCCGTGGCAACTAGCGACACGTCAATAGACACTCGTAAAGAACGTTTGGTTGGTCTTCTCGCCGCGCACCCCGACGATCCACATCTGGTCAGCAGCCTCGCCGCTCTGGCATTGATGGATAATGATATCCGTGAGGCCATCGTGTTGTATGAACGCGCGGTCTACTTCAATGAGCGCTTGCCCCATGTGCGCTATGGTCTTGGAGTAGCGCAGCTCCGCAATCAAAACTGGAGGCAAGCTGAAGCCAATCTGCGCGCGGCCGTTACGTTGGCTCCCAGTACCCGCAACTACCGGCACGATCTTGCGACGGCATTGATCGAAAATGGTAAGTACCATGAGGCTCTCGATCTGCTTGGTACAGATCTCAAACAACGCCCGTTCGATACCTATGCGCGCTTGCAATATGCAAAGACATTACGCCTTATGCGTGAATTCGAACGATCGGTTTCGATCCTAAAATATTTGCATTGGACGCTCCAACATACCGCCGTCGATATCCGGCCCTGGAGATTTCTTATGGGTAAAGACTTTGTTTATATCGCACCGCTTGTCGACCGAATTGCCTATGTCGAGCTGCAGCTTGCGTTGAGTGCTTATATGAGTGACCGACAGATCGCAGGAGAGACGTTTCAGCCGCCCGCATCCTCTGTGCTTGTGATAAAACTCGTGTGCAACGATGTGTTAAAACTGGCCAAAATGATGTCTGGGTTCACGGATATTTTGTCGAGTTTCGCTGAACGAATGTTACCTATCGTTGGTGAAAGCTGCCGGATATCAGCAATGCGTTCGCCATAAGTTCAGTATCCCAGCGTCGAGACAATCGACGGGTGTGTCCACAGGGCCAAACCCAGAATCACGCTGACAGCCCAAAGACGTACGAAATGTTCAACGAGAATCTTTCGACGAAATAGGGTGAGCACCAACAATGCGGGCAGAAGAAATTCAGAATACAACAGCATTCTTTCGAAAGGCACCTCATAGCGCAAAAGAAGTGAACTCACCGCCACCATGTAACCATAACTTGCCGTTAACCAGCCTATTTCCGCATCGTTCTCGTCATGAACCCACCACAACACCCATGCCAATCCGTACGCGACCACGAATTTGGCCCAATGAAACGCCCCTTCGTCGTAGTCAGCGTACCGAATATGTTCCGATAAATTAACACCGTAGAATGCCGCGATTTGATAGGCGATAAAGCTCATCAGCGGAGCCAACAGCAACGCAAGCGGCATCCGGCGGGTCTGAAATCGGCCGAGCAGCGCCGCCAGTACCAGCAAAAAAGAGGTCTGGTGGAAGAAAAATGCAATCAATCCCAGTGAAAGGAATGCACCTAGCTGACCTCTCTGCAATCTAACCAGCCCGACCATTACGATGGAGGCGGCCAACCCCTGGCGTATGGCATTGCCGAAAGTCAGGTAGAACGCCGGCAGCAGCGGTATCAGGAACAACCCGTAGTACGCTAGTGATTGCGTATAACGTTTGAGGAATTCTGCGGTAGCATAGGCGAACAACCCGGCGGCTATGGCTGACAAAACCTTCAGTGGCCAAGGATCGAGAAGCACCCGTCCTAATCCATGACCCACCATCCAGAACAATTGTTCTTCCTCAAAGCGTAACGGGTCACGATCGAATCGGGTGAGGTAGCGCCATGCGTCGATGGAATAGCCTCCCCATACCAACCAAAAAAGAAGAAAAAGCAGGATCTGCAACGCGATAGCGTGCTGAAGGTATTGGGATTCGGTGACCTGCCATTTAATGAAAATGAGTGGAAGTGTCTGGACAAGCAGCAAGTATATCGTGAGATCGGCCGGCACACCGAGAACGGTCACGGCTGCTGGCCGTTCCGACGCAATATGCCCCGGTACAACTGCGCACGGATAGCTGCCGGTACAATACGGAAGAACATGCGGGATAAG
>JAOTWM010000069.1 GCA_029862885.1 Gammaproteobacteria bacterium | reverse complement strand
CGTGACCGAAAAATCGCCCACTACGCCCATGAACCCATACGGCACCAGTAAGCTCATTACGGAGTGGATGTTGCAAGACACCGCGACTGCGACGAGCCAGTTTCGCTATCTCGCGCTACGCTACTTCAACGTTGCGGGCGCGCGGTTAGACGGCTCGCTCGGCCAAGCCACCGCGGAAGCTACACATTTGATCAAAGTCGCGTGCGAGGCGGCCTGTGGACATCGGCCTGGTATTACCATTTTTGGCGGTGACTACGAGACCCGCGATGGCACTTGCGTGCGCGATTATATCCACGTCGATGACCTCGCAGCTGCCCATGTCGCGGCGCTTTCGTACCTTAACGATGGCGGTAAATCACGATCGTTAAATTGTGGCTACGGCTACGGTTACACAGTGCGCGAGATCGTCGATACGGTTCGACGAGTCAGTGGCGTCGAGTTCCCGATATCGCTCGGAAATCGGCGCCCCGGAGATCCCGCCATGGTGGTGGCGGACAATAGCCTGTTATGCGAATGCCTGGATTGGCACCCGCGGCACAACGATATTGAGTTAATATGTCGCACCGCCTACGAGTGGGAGCGAGAACTTACGGATCGCTTCACCGGGAATGTGGCCTGACTTCGATGAAACTGGCGTTTTGCTTATATAAGTATTTCCCCTACAGCGGGCTATCGCGCGACTTCATGCGAATATTGCAGGAGTGTCGGAGTCGGGGTCATGAGCTTTCGGTATTTGCAGCGGAATGGCAGGGCGATTTTCCGGACGGAGTGGAGGTCAACCTGCTACCCGGCTATCACTGGATGAATCACACCCAGAACGCCGCGTTTTACCGGAAGTTAAAACCCCGGTTGCGCAACGGCAATTTTGACGCGGTTATTGGATTTAACAAGATGCCGGGCTTAGACATCTACTACGGTGCAGATTACTGCTACGTGGGGCGAGCCGTGCCCCGCTACAGCCCGCTTTACCGATTGACGCCGCGCTATCACCATTTTCATACTTTTGAGCATGCCGTATTCAGCGCGCGCAGTAATACTGGCATCCTGTCGCTGTCAGAGTGCGAGAAAAGTGTCTACCAGCAATTCTATGGCACCCCCGACCGCCGCTTTCATTTGTTGCCTCCCACGCTAGACCGCCGACGTAAACTAAACGGCTCCGATCCCGTGATGCGTGCCAAGGTTCGAAACCAGCTTGGCATCGGCGAAGAAGAGAATTTACTGCTATTTATCGGCTCCGGATTTAAGACGAAGGGTCTCGATCGCGCCATCATTGCGCTCGCGTCGCTTCCGGACACGCTATTGAAGGAATCCAAACTCGCGGTCATCGGTCAAGACAATGCACGACCATTTCATCGCCTGGCGAAACAATTAGGCATCACCGATAAGATTCAGTTTTTAGGCGGGCGCTCCGATATTCCTGAGATTCTTCGCGGTGGTGATCTGCTTATTCACCCCGCATACGGTGAAAACACGGGGACAGTATTGTTAGAGGCGATAGCTGCTGGGCTTCCGGTACTGACCACCGATGTCTGCGGTTACGCGCCGCATATCGTCAGCGCGCAAGCCGGTATTGTACTGCGTTCACCGTTCGGCCAAGACGCCTTAAATGCACAATTAAGCCATATGTTGACCTCGGACCAACGCCAATCGTGGTCCGAAAACGGCATCGCGTACGGGTCCAACGCGCAGCTGTACAGAATGCCGGAAACTGCAGTCGATGTTGTTGAAAAGTGGACGGAAAGCAAATTACGCAACGCCAATAAACAAGAGATCGTGGAGCGCGAAGACGGGATTCGCATGTACTTACGAGACGACCTGCGCGAAGCACTCGGCAAAGCCAACGACTTCGAGGACATTATGGCGATCCGTGGCGAGGTCTATCGCGAGGCTCCGGGCCGCAGAACTTCACGATTCCAGCGCGGTGGACGAAATTATTTCTTGAAGGTACACACTGGGGTCGGCTGGCAGGAAATTATTAAGAACTTGGTATACTTCCGATTGCCCGTACTCGGTGCACTGAATGAATGGCACGGCATCCATTGTCTGCAGCGCTTGGGGATCGACACCTTGCGTATCGCCGGCTACGGCACGACCGGCGGCAACCCAGCGACCCGGCGATCATTCATATTGACGGATGAGTTGGCCGGCACCATCAGCCTCGAAGATTTTTGTGGTACTTGGAAACGAATCCCACCGCATGGTGCCGATCAAATTGAATTCAAGCGTTTTCTCATCCAACGCGTCGCGGAAATATCACGCATGATGCATAGTAGTGGCGCCAACCATCGCGATTTTTATTTGTGTCACTTTCTATTGACCTTGCCGCAAGCTGAAACTCCTAATAGGGACAACAGCCGGTTGCATCTTATCGATATGCACCGTATGCAGTTGCGCAGCCGTACCCCATCGCGCTGGGTGGTCAAAGATATTGCCGGATTGTACTTTTCCAGTATGGATGTAAATCTCTCTCGCCGCGATTTATTCCGGTTTATGAAAGCGTACCGGGGCAAACCGTTGCGCCAAATTCTCAAATCGGAGCAACGATTTTGGCGACGTGTCGATGCCAAAGCGATAGGTCTTTACGCGACCGAAAAACGCCGTGCACAAAGGCGCGCTGTTCAGGGAACACACTCCGCGACGGCGTGAAGATACCGGTTTATCACGGCGGCGGCGATATCACGACGATTCACAATTTGCGACGACATGGATCGTATCAATCACGTTACGACAATCCGGCTTTGCAGCGCTTTATAGCCGATCCCGATCGATATTTGGAACAAGAGTGTTGCCGAATTCTTAAACAGGACAATTCCTCGACGGTCGCCGTTTGTGCGCTGGCCGAGTGGAGAGTGGTGGTAAAACGCTATAACATTCGCAGCATTGCACACGGATGTAAGCAGGCCCTGCGTCGCTCGCGCGCAGAGATATCGTGGCATAACGCCATGCTGCTGCAACAGCATGATATCGCCACACCGGAACCGGTCATTGCTCTCGAAGTTCGATACGGATTTATGCGACGGCAAGCTTTTTTTGTGAATGAGTATGTGGAAGGTATCGTGGGAACTGAGTTTTTTGCTGTTGCTGACAACGCCATAGAGTCTCACATCGATCGAGTTGTCGATGTGTTTGCGCAACTCTACCGTCACCGAATATCTCATGGTGATATGAAAGCCACCAACTTTATTATGGCGTCCGGTGGACCGATCCTTGTCGACCTGGATGCAATGCGGAAACACCACTCGACTCATGTGCATCGTCATCGCTTTCATAGAGATAAGCGCCGCTTTTTGAAAAACTGGTCAGATAATATCGCGCTGCAGGAGCAATTTGCGCAGCGCCTAGCAAACATTGATAGTTAGGGCGGATATTGTGCGCCCTAACAACAGCGTGTGAAAACGATTGACCTCCCGATCGTCATTCCACGCCGCGATTAGATCGACTCCGAGACACCAATTAATGCGTCGAAACTGCGGCGACTGACAAGACAACACTGCGTTGATCGTTATAATGTGAATGAAAATATCAGACTAATGAGGCCCTGAAATAGGCTAAGGAACCTCTGCATACGTTCGGGCGAATCAGGTCGGAATTTAATATGGTCGAGAGCACGGACGCCGTGACGTCGCTTAGTTTCGAAGGGCATCGGCCCGTGTCGACGTCCCCACCTAATTCCATGTGAGCGACGTAGATATTGAATTATTTTGGCCCCGTGATCGGCTGTGATTCTTGCGGAGGCTCGCTAGGTTTTTTTGTATTCATCGATTGCGCAACGGAATTGGAATCTTAAGTTATGCACGTAGATAACGACTTGGGTGTAATACAGCAGCGCTTTCAGTCAACGTGTACGAATCATTTGGAGCGACAGACCGTAGAGCGACTGCGCGATAAGGACCCGACCGTGTGGAGTTCAAACACGGATGTTGCCGGGGATATACTGAATCGCCTTGGGTGGCTCGACGCACCGGTGACGTTTCGCCCGCGCCTAGACGAGCTGCGGCGCTGGGCATCTGCGGCACGTGCGCAGGGTCTGCGACGAGCCGTGGTATTGGGCATGGGTGGATCGAGTCTCGCGCCGGAGGTGTTTGCTAATCTGTGGCCCAATCCGGAGGTGCAACTCGATATCCTCGACAACACCGCTACCGAGGCGGTGCGCCATGCGTGGCAGCAGTCGCCACCGGAACAAACGATATATATCGTTTCCAGTAAGTCGGGGACTACCACTGAAACGCTCGCTTTTTTCGAGTATTTTCACGCACAGGCTGTAGCCATTCTTGGCGACGCGGCCGGTCGGCACTTCGTCGCGATCACGGACGCGGGCTCGGCCCTCGAACGACGCGCAATCGAACACGATTTCCAGCAAATCTTTTTGAATCCAACGGATATCGGCGGCCGATTTTCGGCGTTGAGTTATTTCGGCCTGGTTCCGGCGGCGTTACTGGATATTGACCTGAGCCGACTGTTGAACAGTGCGGAGCAGGAAATGCAGCGTTGCGCGGATCCGAATTCAGCCGCAGCGAAACTCGGCTACGCGCTGGGTACGGCGATCGAAATGGGGCGCGATAAGTTGATGCTCGTGATGTCGGAGACGTTGTGTCCCTTATCCGCCTGGATAGAACAGCTGATAGCGGAAAGCCTCGGTAAACAGGGCATGGGTAGCGTACCGGTACGTGCTGAGCCCGCTATCGGTGTTACAGACAATCTGGACGATCGGTTTTACATCCTGCTCGACTCAGGCTCCCACGACCCGACCATACAAGCACTGCACCAACAACTGCTGGACGTTGGCTGTCCAGTAATGCGCCGTTCGGTGTTGGATCGGTACGATCTTGGCCGGGAGTATTTTACGTGGGAGTTCGCAACAGCCATCGCCGCTGCCGTATTACAGTTGAACCCGTTTGACGAACCCGATGTTGCAGTCAGTAAGACTATGACCTGCAACGTTTTGGAGGACGCGCAGGCGAGCGGCCGCCAAGCAGACGAGAACACGGGAACCGCTTTGACACCCAGCGCCGACCACCCGCTGTTTGCGGGTTGTGGCGATCCTGCTTCATATCTACGCGAATTATTGAACTCGGTCCAAACCGGCGACTATTTCGCGCTGTTGGCGTTTCTACCGGCCACGGCTTCGGTCGAGGATTTCTTACGGACCCGTGCGCGTGTTTTGGCGACACATCTTGGTTGTGTCGTAAGCACCGGTATCGGGCCTCGATACCTGCACTCCACCGGCCAGCTTCATAAAGGCGGTGCCAATAACGGCGTATTCCTGCTACTTAGTGCCAACAGCGCTGATGACATCGACATTCCTGGCCAACACTACACATTTGGGCAGCTAAATCAGGCGCAAGCTTCTGGGGATTTCAAAGTATTGCAAGCGCGGCAGCGGCGCGTGCTGCGGATACATCTCGGCGCGCACATCGAACAAAACTTGGAATGTTTGACCGAACTCATCGATGCCGAGTTATTACGCCGGCAATCCGCGAACATATGAGAACATGTGCTACAAAAATTCTTCCGCGCTGGCACGACGCCATTGTGCACCAACAATTTGCCAGTCGTCGTCGCGCTGCTCAAGGGTCAGATCGAATCGATGCATATCGACGTCGATAGCCAGCAATTGTTCGGCGGACGCAATCGGCCTACCCGCCATCGCGACGATCACACTCGCCGTAGCCTGATCGTCCACTGGAAAACCGATCGCCTTGACTCGCGTCAGCAAGTATATTGATTCATTGCGTAGTAAATTAATGCGGAGCAGGCCCACAATGCTGCGCTTATTGTAACCACGATCGTCAACATATTGATCGCTGAGCGCATCGCGCAGCACACCTAAATCCTTCGCTTCAGCAGCCGTTTCCAGGCGCTCGATCAAGTTTTGTATTTGCTGCTCCGGGGATTCAGGATCGCTCGAGCAGGCTGCCAGGAAAATCGTCATGGCAGCAAACGCTATCCAATGCCTCGCCGCAGCTGACCTACGGGTCTTGATCGGATGCTGGAGACCGTGGCAACACAATCTAGCGGTCATCGCCTGCCCGGTATCCACCGTCGGTAGACGCTTGCGCACGATTTGTGGCCAACGGTGAATCGCGGAGAGTGTGCTTCGACGTCGGGCTAACCGACGGCTGGTACATCCGTGCGGGTTGTTCGCTGAGCAGCGGGCCGAGGTTTTGCGGCCTGCAGTGGGGCATTCGCAACGTCCGGTGCGGGGGACGGGACTCGATTCGGGGGCACGGGCGGTGTTGCGGGACTCGCGGTGACGGCTGGAACCCGGTCGGTGGAGGCCACGGGCGACGTAGTTGGATTGGTGGTGACAGATGCGGTGCAGTCGACCGCGCCTTGCGCAGGCACGCCAGCGTGGCGACGGTGGCGCGGTGTATCGGCACCTGGTTTCCCAGTTGATGACCGTTTGGCCTCTTGCGGCCGTCGACCAGGACGAGGCTTGCGGGCCCGTGGCTGTGGCTTAATCAACAAGTCACGATCGACCTTCGATACCGGCAGCGAGTGGCCGATATACTGCTCGATTTCCAGCAACGAGTAAGCATAGTCTTCGCAGGCGAAACTAATCGCGTCGCCGCTGCTGCCGGCACGTGCGGTCCGACCGATACGATGCACGTAATCTTCCGCATCCTGCGGCAGGTCGTAGTTGAACACGTGACTCACGTTGGGTATATGCAGACCCCTCGCAGCGACATCGGTAGCCACTAGAATTGATAGCTTTCCGCTAGTGAATTCATCCAGTAACCGTTCGCGCTGACGCTGTGGCACATCTCCAGACAACACCGCAACTTGGTAGCCGTTTCCCAGCAGCCACTCGTAGACGTCATGAGCACTGTGCTTGGTGTTCACAAATACCAGGGTTCGATCCGAGGCGATACGCGCGCATAGACCCAACAATAACGGAATCTTTTCGTCATTTGCAGGGCAGTAAACCGCTTCGGTGACTTCGTCGACGGTAATCTTGTCGGCTTGGACCTTAATTACCTGCGGATTATTCATGTGCTCATACGCGAGCTCGTTGACCCGATGCGACAGAGTCGCCGAGAACAACATACTCAAACGCTGTGGCGGAGGGGGCATATGCCGAAACATATAACGAATGTCGCGGATAAATCCGAGATCGAACATGCGGTCGGCTTCATCCACCACAACGACCTGCAAATGGTTCAGGCTATACACATGTTGCTTGAGGTAATCGATAAGCCGGCCCGGTGTGCCGATAATAATATCGGCACCCTGTTGGATGGCCTGGCGTTGTGTGTCGTAGCCGGTCCCGCCATAGGCCAAACACATCTTGAGGCCGGAGTGCTTACCCAGCGCTTCGGCGTCACGATAGATTTGAATGGCCAATTCGCGCGTCGGCGCCACCACCAATGCCCGGGGGTTCTGCACTGGCCGATCAGTATCGGCAGCTCGGGTCAGCAGATAGTTGAATATCGCCAACAGAAACGTGGCGGTCTTCCCGGTCCCGGTCCTGGCCTGACCCGCAACGTCCTCGCCGGCCAACGCCGGCGGCAATGCCTCAGCTTGAATAGGGGTTAAACGCTCAAAACCGGCGTCGCGCAAGCCACGGGCTAGCGGCTCGGGTAGGGTTAATTCACTAAAGTGCTGATTAGTAAGGTGTTTATCGCTCATACATTTATGTTAACTCAAGTATAAATGTAGCACACTATGGGGTTGCATTACCGCATTAATTCGACAAGAATCCTCCTTGAGAATAATTATACTGCCCACATAACCGTGTTTGCGGATGCCTTTTACTTAAATGTGGTCACAATTAGTGATGTCAATACCGAGGCCTAGCCATTATGTCGATGCAAATCGTTCACGTTAGCGACGAGACCTTTCAAGACGAGGTCCTTAACAGCACGCAACCGGTGTTGATCGACTATTGGGCCGAGTGGTGTGGACCCTGCAAGATGATCGCGCCGGTGCTCGAAGAGATCGCCGGCGACTATTCGGGCAAGCTTAAAGTCGCCAAGCTTAATATCGATGACAATCCCGAGACGCCGCCCAAATACGGTATTCGCGGCATCCCGACATTGATGTTGTTCAAAAACGGCAATGTCGAGGCCACTAAGGTCGGGGCCGTATCCAAGTCCCAGCTTACCGCTTTTATCGACGGCAACTTATAGCGTACCCCGTAATGCTAACCGGAGCACTGCCTCCAACTCTCAGGTTGCTCCAAAATTGACGCCCGCTAATGTACGTGCTATATGTGTCAGCAGGAAGATAAGTTATTCCTGTAACGCCTAACTAATTCCACCCTACTTTTTTTCAACTTTTCTTGCGCCACCACGCGAGCTTTCGCCCAGCGGTCGTGGATGCAGCTGCTAAATCCTATGTCACTAAGCCTCTCCGAACTTAAGGCAAAACCTCCCACAGAGCTTGCCGATATCGCGCGTTCAATGAAGTTGGACAACGTAAGCCGAATGCGCAAACAAGATCAGATTTTTGCGATTCTCAAGGCCCACGCCAAAAAAGGCGAAGACATCATGGGGCAGGGTGTTGTGGAAATCTTACAGGATGGATTCGGTTTTCTGCGCTCCGCAACCAGTTCCTATCTGGCGGGGCCGGATGACATCTACGTGTCGCCCAGCCAGATACGTCGCTTTAGTTTGCGGACCGGTGACACTATTACCGGACTTATTCGCCCGCCAAAGGAATCCGAACGTTACTTTGCGCTGCTCAAAGTCGAATCCATCAACTTTCAGTCGCCCGAAGAAGCAAAGAACAAGATCCTGTTCGAAAACCTTACACCGCTACACCCGCTCGAGCGATTGCGACTCGAACAGGAAAATGGCTCCGCTGAGGATCTGACGGCACGGGTCATCGACTTGATAGCGCCGATCGGCAAAGGACAACGCGGGTTGCTGGTTTCGTCTCCAAAAACCGGTAAGACGGTAATGCTGCAACAAATCGCACACTCCATTACCGCCAGCCATCCGGAATGTATCTTGATCGTGTTATTGATCGACGAGCGACCGGAAGAAGTGACGGAAATGCAACGTTCGGTGCGCGGCGAAGTCGTGTCCTCGACTTTTGACGAGCCCGCATCACGCCACGTTCAAGTGGCTGAGATGGTGCTGGAAAAAGCCAAACGGCTGGTGGAACACAAAAAGGACGTGGTGATTTTGTTGGACTCCATTACGCGTCTGGCGCGGGCCTATAACACAGTGGCTCCGGCGTCGGGCAAAGTCCTGACCGGCGGCGTTGACGCCAACGCGTTACAGCGGCCAAAACGTTTTTTCGGCGCCGCGCGAAATATCGAGGAGGGCGGCAGCATCACGATACTCGCGACCGCACTGATCGACACCGGTTCGAAGATGGACGACGTGATCTACGAGGAATTTAAGGGCACGGGTAACTTAGAGATTCATCTCGACCGTCGAGTCGCCGAGAAGCGCGTGTATCCGGCGATTATTATCAGCCGCTCCGGAACCCGCCGCGAGGAACTGTTGACGGACCCGACCGAACTACAGAAAATTTGGTTATTGCGAAAATTACTGCACCCCATGGACGACAGCGCCGCGATCGAATTTCTTCTTGATAAACTCCGCGCCACCAAGAACAACGCGCAGTTCTTCAAATCAATGAATCGCTAGCGATGTATGGGCGCTGCTCCGGCTGTAGGTCATGCGGCACGATTTTTGGGACGCTACCATGAGGACTCCAGCACGCTAAGATCGGCGGAGTACTAGGTCCTGCGGGCGGATGTCAGCAACAAACACGCGTATAATGATGGTCGGCCCTGAGGCTTGCCAGTGGCGATGGATTCTCTTATTATCCCGCGTCCTCGTTGCCCCGACCGATTTTCGGAGCGTGATCGTAATTTGAGGAAAATCGATGAAACCTGGCATCCATCCCAAATATTCCACCATCAAGGTAGTCTGTGCGTGCGGCAATAGTTTCGAAACCCGCTCAACGCTCGGCCAGGAATTGCATATCGACATTTGCTCGGAGTGCCATCCCTTCTATACCGGAAAACAGAAAATCGTAGACACCGCCGGCCGCGTCGGCAAGTTCCGAGAAAAATACGGCATCAAGAACTAGGCAATTCGCCTGGTTCACACCCCCCGATCTTGTACCGTGCGGGCACAGTAACTGTATTTCTTGTTGCGGCGCTCTATTCATACGGCGCCGCCGCCGAGATTACGTCACAGCGTAGCGCGGTCGTTACGTATGTCATCGACGGCGACACGATCGAAGTGGATGACGACACACGGGTGCGTTTGCTCGGTGTTAATTGCCCAGAAATCGGATACGACGGCGCGGCCGACGAACCGCTGGCGGGACGTGCTCGCAAATTTGTGGCCGACCGCGTTATTGGCAAAATCGTCACATTAAAACTTGAAAGTGAGCAACGCGATCGCTATAAGCGACTGCTCGCGCATGTGTATTCGATGGATGGGACGAATCTGCAAGAACAAATCCTGACGCATGGCCTCGGTAGCGTGGTGGCGATTCCCCCCAACATCGGCCGCGTCGGTGATTACCAAATCGCCGAGCGCGCGGCGAGACGGGACAAACGTGGCATCTGGAATCATCGTTATTATCGTCCGATGACGCCGCAGCAGCTCGGCGCCGATACACAAGGACATCGCTTCGTTACCGGGACCGTTGATCGTATCGGCCGCAACCGCCGGAACTTCTACCTCGATCTTGGGCCGCAATTCTCAGTGATCATACCCCGCAAGGATTGGCGCGAATATTGGGGCGGTGATATCAATCGTATGCTCGGCGCCAAAGTGGTGGCACGTGGCTGGGTTTTCACACAGGGTAGAGGCAAACGAGTACGGGTACGGCACCCGGCAATGCTGGAAGTAAGCACGCCGGCAGGTCAATGAACCCTAGCACTACGTTTGCTAACGCCGTAGCGACTGTTCAGCAGCGCTTAGAAGCCGCCGAGCTCAGTTTTGGGCACGGCACCGACAACGCATTCGACGAAGCGGTGTGGTTAATCTGTAGCGCTGCCAATCTTGAACCCGACGGCATTGATGAGGCAACGTGGGGCACGATTCTGGACCACACGCAACTCGCTAACATCGAATCGATTTGTAGCGAACGAGTCGGTGCGCGGCGACCATTGGCCTATATCAACCGGCGCATGTGGTTTGCCGGGCACGAATTCTATGTGGACGAGCGCGTTTTGATTCCACGTTCCCATCTTGGCGAATGGATCGACGACCGCTTCGAACCGTGGATTAACGCCGGCGATGTACGCAGGATACTCGATCTATGTACCGGCAGCGGTTGCATCGGAGTTGCATTGGCCTATGCGTTCCCGGACGCACAAATTGTTGCCAGCGACGTGTCCCGCCGCGCTTTGCAGGTAGCCCAGACCAATGTAAAACGACATCGACTGGAACAACGTATCGAGTTGATCCACAGCGACCTGTTCGACCAGTTCGAGGGTCGACAATTCGATCTTATTGTTAGCAATCCCCCGTACGTAGGCCAGTCTGCGATGCAGGAGCTACCCGCCGAATATCGCCACGAACCGGATATCGCCTTGAACGGCGGCACCAACGGCCTGGCGTTAATCGATCAAATTTTGCTCGATGCCCGCCGATTTCTGGCGGACACCGGCGTTCTGGTGCTTGAGGCGGCGTCGGCCGCGCCGGCCCTAAAGACAGAGTATCCCGACGTGCCGTTCAACTGGCTGGCTTCGGGCGGTGGCGATGAGGTGCTGCTAATAATCAGCGCCGCCGAACTCAAGCGCCTGGTTGGATCAAAGCGCTCATGAAGTGATCGATCCCGTGCGCAGCCAGTCGCGCTATAATCCCGGGTGGCTCGGCGGCGTATGATGGCGGCCGATCAGCAGAGATCCCATCTAGTCTTCGGCACAGCCGGGACGGAATACGATTCCAAATGAGGTCGGCATGGAATATAAGGTGTACATGTGTGTGATTTGTGGTTTCCTATATGAAGAGGAACTCGGTCTGCCGGACGAGGGCATCGCCCCAGGCACCAAGTGGGAGGATGTTCCGGATACCTGGATGTGCCCGGACTGTGCCGCCACCAAGGACGATTTTGAAATGATCGAGATATGACGTCACGATGGTAACGGTAGATCGAGATAACCCTCGGCACAACAGCGCCGACGATGCATTGTTCGAGGCTGCCAAGGAAGTCATTCCTGGCGGCGTAAATTCTCCAGTCCGGGCATTTAAGTCCGTCGGTGGGGCGCCGGTATTCATCAACCGAGGGTTGGGCGCGTACCTTTGGGGTGAAGACGGAACGCGCTATATCGACTACGTCGGTTCGTTCGGGCCGGCGGTTTTGGGCCATGCCGACCCCGATGTCGTGGCGGCGGTCGAAGCCGCAGCACGTAATGGCTTAAGTTTTGGTGCACCGACCGTTGTCGAGACCGAAATGGCCGAAACACTATGCGCCCAAATGCCCTCCCTCGAACAGGTTCGAATGGTGAACTCCGGTACCGAGGCAACAATGAGCGCTATTCGCTTGGCGCGAGGCTATACCGGCCGCGATCGAATCGTAAAATTCGAAGGTTGCTATCACGGTCATGCTGACGGCCTACTGGTGAAAGCCGGGTCCGGTGCGCTGACATTCGGTGTGCCGACATCGCCGGGGGTCCCGGAATCGATGGCGCAAAATACGCTCACCTTCGAGTACAACAACATAGACGACGCTCGTGATGCGTTTGCGAAACTCGGCAGCGAAATTGCAGCGGTCATCGTGGAACCCGTTGCCGGCAACATGAATTGCGTTCCGCCAACTGCAGGATTTCTTGAGAGTTTGCGGGAGTTGTGCTCGCGATTCGGCGCGTTGCTGATTTTTGATGAAGTCATGACCGGCTTTCGCGTTGCTGCAGGTGGCGCGCAAAGTTTGTTCGACGTGCGTCCCGACCTGACGACTCTAGGTAAGGTAATCGGCGGCGGATTGCCAGTCGGAGCGTTCGGCGGGCGCCGCGAGGTAATGGCCCAACTGTCGCCTGCAGGGCCCGTTTATCAAGCCGGCACGCTGTCCGGCAACCCGATCACGTTGGCGGCCGGACTTGCCACATTACGGGCGGTACAGAAAGACGGATTCTTCGAGTCCCTAGCCAGCAAAACCGAGCGCTTGACCACGGGCATAAGCACTGCGGCAGATCGGGCCGGAATTGCGTTCAGTACGAATCATATCGGCGGTATGTTTGGGCTGTTCTTTACCGACACATCGCCGGTCAGTTATTACCGCGACGTCATGCAGTGCGACGTCGAGCGATTCAAGGTATTTTTCCACGGCATGCTGCAACGGGGAATCTACTTCGCACCGTCGGCGTTCGAGGCAGGGTTTGTTTCCGCCGCCCACAGCGACGCGGATATTGAAGCGACAGTCGCTGCTGCCAGCGATACTTTTGCCGCCATGTAGCGCCGTAAAAATCGGCAGTCAGTTCGGTTTTCGCGCGCAGAACCGTAAGCGTACATAGTCGATTGTCCACGCGCCATTATCGGAGCACAGCACAGGTTGTAACTCGCTCCGCACCTCATCGATCAATGCCGGTCGATCGGCCGGCGTCACGGCTTGTAAAAAAGACTCCGTGAAGGTTTGCAACCAATCCCCAACATCGCCCGGAATTGGAGTTGGCCGTGGAATCAGTTGCACCGACAGCACTTCGAAACCTTGAGTTTCGAGCCGTTGCCGATATTCGCTATCGCTCGGGAAATACCATGGATTGAATTGCTCGGCGTCGATCCGCCGACGCTGCAACGCGACGGTAAACGCCGCCACGACCGCGGCGACGTTATCCCCACCGCCCATTTCGCCGACAAACCGGCCACCGTGTTTAAGGGCTCGCCATACGCCTCTTACAACACGTTGCGGCTCGGTAAGCCAGTGTAACGCCGCGTTGCTGAATACCGCATCGAATTCGGTGTCATAAGCAAGCTCATGGGCATCCAACACATAGGCGTCAATGCCGCGTTGCCGGGCGCCTGCGACCTGCGCGGCACTCGCGTCCACACCCACCACGGTGCAGCCGGCGGCGACGATTTTTTCCGTCAGGGCGCCGTCACCGCAACCAACGTCCAGAATTCGCTCGCCGGGAACCGGCGACAGTAAGTCGAGCACCGGCTGGCCGAGATCGGAGACGAACCGGGCGTGCCGTTCGTAGCGTTCAGGACTCCAGGATTGTGTCATCGAAAATCCGATGCACCATCCTGCAGTCGATGTGGCGTGAAAAGATCTACTCCGCTACCGCGACATCCTGTGCGGCCAATCCTTTTTCTCCATTGATGGTTTCAAATTCAACTCGCTGGCCTTCATGGAGGGTTTTGTGGCCATCGCCGCGTATCTCTCTATAATGTACGAATACGTCATCGCCCTGCTCGCGTTGAATAAACCCAAACCCTTTCCGGTCATTAAACCATTTCACCGTTCCACTTTCTCGCTCAGACATACACTACCTCCCTAATACCACTTACTACTCACATCGATCACACTGATAGATCGCATAAATGTCCGCGCCACGGTGATTCCACCGCAGAGACGGTCCACATCCCGCATTGTATCGAGCTTACACAGCAATAGGAACTCAAAATTGAATATTCCGCTGCATATCGGCACCCGTATCGAATGCATCGAGTGGACCGATGCGATGGCTGCGGATTCGGACCTGGCGACATCGATTGACGATTGACGATTGACGACAACCGCTGCCGGCAAATGGCGCCACGAGATGTTGCGATAAAAGCCTAAGGGAACAGCGATCCCGAGGAGAAATTTCTGATATTGACGACCGCAATGTGTTCAGATATATCGGCGATTATTATGAATCGGTGCCCTGCCACGTCACAATCGATAATTCGTCCAAGCAACCGACGCCTCCCGCATCATACCAGTCTTGAACGAGACGATAAGCGATGGATATGCGCGTCGGAACTTTCAAGCGTTTGCTCTGAACCGCCTCGCGTAATTCTTCCCGTGTCACCCACAACGCGTCTTCAAGTTCATCGCGATTCAAATTCAATCGCGGGTCGTCGGTTTCCGCGGAGTACCCCAACATTATGGATCCGGGAAACGGCCAAGGCTGCGAGGAAAGATAGTTGATGCTGTGCACATGGATCCCGGTCTCTTCGAATACCTCGCGTGCAACAGCGGCCTCCAGCGGCTCACCAGGTTCCACGAACCCCGCCACCACCGAGTATTGCCCGGGCGGCCACGCCGGATCCCGTCCCAACAGGCAACGATCCTCATGGGTGACAATGACGATTACGGCTGGATCGGTCCGCGGGAAGTGGCTCCGAGCGCATTGCGCATTGGCGCACCGTCGAAGGTGGCCGCCCTCTTGACTGACGGTCGCACTTCCACAGGTTCCACAATGCTGATGATGCCGGTGCCAATGCAGCATCGCGCGTGCGTAGCCGAGTACCGCGGCGTCCTGGTCCGATAATACCGCACAAGCGGTTCGCAGTTCGATGAGTTCGCCGAGCACCTCTAAGCGCTGCCGGTCATGATCTTGCCCTGAAACTTCGGTCGCGAAGTAGGTCTGTTGATTTTGCTGGCCAAGGAAAACCGGTTCGATATCGATATGAGCGGCGGCATATTCTGCGGCGTCGAGCGTGACGAGATGCGGCCTGGATTCCGTATTAATCAAGCATTTGTGCCTCCATAATGGGATGAAACGCGTCGCAGGGTCAGTCAGCTGCGCGCGCAACCACGCTTCGTCCTTGCGCTTCTCGAAGGCCCGATCCAAAGCGACCGATGCAAAGCAATTACTAAAGGATCGGTGTTGACGGTCCATTAGCCCGCATCAGTCCGTACCGGAAGCGTTCGACATGGCGGCGGCAAGCTCGCGACCCATCGAATCATCGCTGTCTCTAAGCGCGGCAACGACACCGCTGCGATCTGCCGCGGAGCGATTTTGGCTGAGCTTATACTTCGCCTCGATTCGATCGATGTGTATGGCAAATCCAACGATATTTCGCAGCATCGATGCAACGATCTCCGGCTTTAATGTATCAAGTGTCCACGGCCGTGGCCGATTTTGTTCGTGCTTAGTCGTCAATCCAACAACGATTTCACGCAGCTCCGGCTCGGATTCGATCAAATCGATTCGCCCGTGTACATGGACGGCCGTATAGTTCCATGTTGGTACCCCGGAATCGCGATACCACGCCGGTGACACGTATGCGTGGGGTCCGGTGAACACTGCCAACGCCTCGCTATCCATCAAGCCCCGCCAGTGTGGGTTGGCACGCGCCAA
>JAOTWM010000511.1 GCA_029862885.1 Gammaproteobacteria bacterium | reverse complement strand
CTTGCGGCCAGGGCCTGAAACTCCCGCGTATAGTCGTCGGCCCTGCTGCTGGGCAAACTCGAATAGCAAACCACTTGCCAGTCGGCCTTCGATAACTGCCGAAGCAACGGGCGCAGAAAGTAGGCTACCGCATGATGCTTGAAATCGCCGGACACGAAACCGATACGCAGCTGACGATCCGGGTCGTAATTCACATTGTCTAGCTTGACTCGCGGGATGGCACCGTGCCGCTCGTTCCAGCGCCGGTGTTCGTGGGCGATTTCGTCGGCGGTAATCCGACCGTCATACTGCATGATCATGAGCAAACTGGAGTGGTACCGCGGGTCGTTTGGATAGCGCTCGACGAGTTCCCGCAAGGCCGGAATCCCCTTCTCCCAGTCTCCAAGGGTCGGATACACTTGGGTAGCCAACAAAAACAAAGATTCGGGATTCTCGGGCGAAAGTTCGTGGGCACGTTCTAAGGCACACTGCGCCTCGTACAGGCGTTGCCCGTCTTTCAGCAGTTTCCCCATTTGCATCCAGGCGTCCGTAAATTCCGGTTGCAATGCCGTCGCTTTTTGCCACGCTTCGTACGCTGCTTGCCGCTTGCCGCAACCTCGCAGTGCTACCGCCAGATCGTGCCAGGCATGCGCGTCATCGGGTCTGTGCGCGACCGCCTTACGGCCGCTCGTTACGGGGTCTTGCTTACGATCTGGGGTGGGAATGGGTTCGATGGAAAGCGGCGCTGCCGAATCGCCGGCAGCGTAGCGGTCCCACATGGCCACAAACGATCGTTCGAGGTGGGCAACGAGCCTTCCGGTGTCGAACAACGCACAGCGTTGCCGGTGCTTATCCAGATGATCCCGAATCCGCCGCAGCTTAGCTCTGTTGGTGGCCAACTCCACAGCGGTATTTTCATACTCGACGAAATCATCGACAGCGAGCTCGGGTACGCCGGCGGCGTTTACTAAACTCGCGCCGACACGCGAGGTAAATGTCTCACCCGCGCAAGTCAAAAACGGTAAACCGGCCCAGAGCGCATCCACCGCGGTGCCGTGGGCGCCATGGGTTTTGGTGTCGAGAAACAAGTCCGCGCAACGCAGGCGCGACAAGTAATCGGCCGTATTCGATACCCTGCCTGCGAATAGTATGCGTCCGGGATCGACGCCGCGTGCCCTGGCTTCGTTGCGCAAATTCGTTTGCGCGGCTTGGCCTCCGTCCTTTTGCCACAACACGCTGTCCGGTACACGCCGCAAAATCCGCATCCACACATCGAACAAGTCCGGCTCGATCTTGTCGCAACTGTTAAACGAACAAAATACAAAGCAATCCTCGGGCAGGCCGATCGCGGATCGTTCCGGGACGAACTCAGACACCGGTTGATCGTGGTCGGTGGGTAGGTAGGCGTCGGGTAGGTAGACCAACGCTTCCGAAAAGAACGTTTCGTGCCCATCGGGACACACGATTCGATCCGCTAAAAAATAATCGATCCAGTCCGCACCGGTCGATGCCGGATACATATAGCTGACCTGAATCGGCGCCGGCCGCCAAGCGCAGATTTCCGGCCGGCCCGAAGACATATAGCTATTGATATCCAGCAGTATATGAATATCTTCTTCCGCGATTCTTTCCGCCGCCTGCTGTGGCGACAGGCCGACTACGGAAATAAATTCATCGACACCGTCGATGACCCGAAGGCGCAACGCACTCTTATCGGCCTTCGAGTAATCAAACGCATAAATGATAAATCGCTGCCGGTCAAAGCGGCTAAACAACCCGCACATCAAGTGGCTCACGACATGGTTACAAAATTCGTGCGACAAAAACCCGATGCGCAATGGCGCCTTATTGTTTTTTCCGGTTGGGAATCTAAACCGATGCAGTGTCTTGTTTGCCGCACGCCCTATTTTTTGCGCCTGCTGACGCGCCACACCCAATCGATCGGCCGAGCTTGTCGGGAAACGGCAACTGCTCAATGGCCAAAGCGGTGCGGGGGTGTCGTTCTCTATGCTTTCCCGGGTCGCCTGTAATATTCGATCTAGGTTTCTCGGCCAACCACGCCAGTCGCAGATTTGTCGGCGCGCGTTTTCCAGACTGGCTAAATAACGAGTCGAGTCGGGCTCGACGGACAGAGCCTTTGCGTATTGCTCAACCGCTTTGTCATATTGTTTCTGGTGTTCATAATGTGCGCCCAAATCGTGCAACGCCTCCGCGTAGTTCGGTTTGATCTGCAATGCCTTTTTTAGCGCATCGGACCCACCCTCCAGGTCGCCCATATCGGCCAGCGTGTTTGCGAGATTAAGCCAAGCCTGATGGTAATTGGGCCGGGAGTGCAATGCCTGGCGTAATAATTGGTGCGCTTCTTCGTGTCGAAATTGTCGGCGTCTAATCTGCGCCAATGCATTCAGTGCTTGCGGGTAGTTCGGTTGCCGGCGCAAAGCTTGTTGTAAACAAGTATCGGCTACCAGCAAGTCACCACGTTGCAGTAGCAGGATGCCTAAATTCAGCCAGGCGCGGACGTAATCGGGGTCGATGTCGAGTGCCGACCGAAATAATTTTTCAGCATCGTTAACCTTATTCTGCGCCTGTAACACCAAGGCAAAATTATTAAATGCCGCGCACTCCCGAGGCGCCAGTTCCACCGCCCGTTGCCCCGCAATCGCTGCTAATTCGAGCGCGCCCGCCCGGCGATGTATTTCTGTGGCATGTATGTGAATCTGGACGTCATTCGGTGCTAACCGGGTGGCGCGTCCTATCTCTTGCGATGCCTTGGTTATGTCGTCTGTACGCATCGACAGTATCGCCGACGCATACCAGGCCCGGCCGTTCTCCGGCGCCGCCTTGCAAACGCTATCGCATAACACCTGGGCCTCGGCATTACTGCCGCTAGACACGAGTCTTTCCAATTCGGCAATGTGATCGGCCACTACGATTCGTGCGGCCTCAAGATCAAGCAATCATTGGAGACTCGATTCACCGTGTTTTAAAAAATATCTTTAAAATATTCAGTCATCGGCTCAGCCATTAGCCGTTCTTGTTGTATATTTCTTAGTCGTTGGTATTCGCCAGCACGGATCAACTCGCGGCAGCGCTCCACCAGGTTTTGTGACGGCACTTCACACCCGTAATCGTTATAACCATCCAAATCCTGATTTTGTTGTTCGGTTACCACACAAACGCCATTTTGTACGGGATACATGATGCGGTAGGGGTTCACCGTTTGCCACTGTTCGCTGTGTTTAAAACTGAGCACCAATTTAGACCGGCTGATAAAGTGGTTCCGTAAAAACGCCGGCACGCCCGGATAGTCGCTCGTCTTAATTTTTAATCCCGCCTCACTCAAGGTTTTTAGCATTTGCTTTCGATGGTCCGTAAGCATGCCAAAAAAATAACAATCGATGCCTTTTTGCTCGTCTTCCCGAAACTCGATATCGTTTAGCTCCGGAACATAACCCCAGCGGGTGTAACTTGCATTTATGTTCCGACTTACCAGGGCATCGGCTACCTGCCTAAAGGGAGTTAGTACTTGCCGGGCTCTGGCGAGGGTTGGTAAATAATCCGTCTCCGGGTCAAGTTTGTCAGTGGGGCGGAAATTGACTTGTCCATCATGGATAATTTCAGTCTCATAGACCATATAGGTAACGTTGGCGTTACGAAGCTGATCCCGTGTGGCCTTATTGGTAATATCCAGGCCGATGATCAAATTAATCCGATTCTTGTCCAATAGATTATGACTGATAACCGTATCGTAACCCAAGGCTCTCAAAGCAGAGTAAAC
>JAOTWM010000068.1 GCA_029862885.1 Gammaproteobacteria bacterium | reverse complement strand
GAACCCGATGATGGGGATGAACCCGATGATGGGGATGAACCCGATGACGGGGATGAATCCGATGCCGGGGATGAATCCGATGCCGGGAATGAATCCGATGCCGGGGATGAACCCGATGCTGGCGATGACAAATCCTAGCAACTGGCTGAATCCCAGCGCATATATGCAATTTATGCGTCCCGACGCTTATACGGCGATGATGAATCCGATGTCGTATATGATGTTCATGAATCCTGGGACTTATGGCGCGATGATGAATCCAATGGCCTATATGCAGTTTATGAATCCAAGCACCTATGCTCCCATGATGGATCCGAATGTGAGCGCTAAAGCGATGACACAGATGCTCGGTATGTTTCACGCTGCCGATGACAAGACTGCCGAGAAATTCTTGGAAGAGTGGAAAAATATGAATAAGAGCCAGTCGGACCAGTAGACCGCTGTTCGAGGCTTTGTAGACACGTGAGGGACTAAGACATGGTCACGCGATCGATATTAACCGCAGTGGGAATTGTGTTGAGTTCACTACTAACATTCGCGGTCTATGCTCAGCAACAGACAACGCAACCAGGTTCAGAAAACCCAGGTACCGGGCACGCGATAAATCGAACGGTCAATCCAGAGGTGTTCGCGAACTTGATGGGACAGATGATGACCAACCCGATAGAGACGATGACAAACTCGGAAACTATGTGCCTGGACTGTCACAGTGCTGACGACCTTCAGAAAATTTACGAAAGTTTTGGCGCCATGTTGCAACCGGGAAATCCGATGATCCGGACGAATCCAAGCATGTACGACCCGACGAGAATGCGACCGATGGATCCGGAGACGTACACCAATTGGTATAATGCATGGATGAAGAAATTTGGCGGCGTGATGAATGAAGACAACTCGGGCCAGAGCCAGTAGAATTTGCGGGAAAGGTTCTTCGGATTGCGTTGTAGAGAAACGCTCTTCATGTGTAATGATCGTCTAATTCGCGGCCTGTCTATGTTGACGGTTTTGGTGAGCTTCTCAGCCGTTGCTCAGCAATCTATCCGACAAATTGAACCTGAATCGGTACCGTTGGTGATCGCTCAAACACAGGGCACGACGCAAGAGTCGACCGACTCACTCCCAGAAAGCGTACAAGAGGAGCTGCAGCCACGGCCGGAGCTGGGTGCGCGGTTACTTAGTGATATGTCTGAACAGGCGCAGTCGATTCGACGCCAGGAGCTTATTGCTACCAGCCACCGCGTGATGCCATCCATGTCGCGCGAGCAGAAGCAACAAATCTATAATTCGATGGTGTCCATAAGTGGGATGTCGATGCTGGAGTTATTTAATTTCATGACCGCTAAGAAGCAAGTTGCGGACGAAATCTCCTTTGACGAAGTCATCGAATCCATGGAAATTAAAGCAAACGATGTAAATTTCAAAAAGGTCGGCCACAGCAAAATATGGCAAGACGTCAGTGCGATCAGTGGTTTGCCGGCATTGCGAGTGGAGGTGCTGCAATTTTGTGATGCGATCGTTGGCAGAAGAATGCTGGATTTTAGCCCGGAGTTTGCGATTTTTATCCCATGTCGAATCACCGTTATGGAGGATGCGACGGGCGACATATGGATCATGACGCTGGATTGGGACGCCACGTGGTTGTCGATGGCGTGGCATCCCGATTCACAGCTGACCGATCAACTTAAAGAAGATGCGTTTCGTATACGTGATGCAATGGAACAGATCATGCATGCCGGAGCAACGGGACAATGGTGATTTCACGAGCAGATACGTCAACCATGTTGCAGGCGCCGAAGACCATTTAGTCGATTGGGTCTTTACAACGTGGAGAAATCTATGATTAGCAAATTACTAGGTTCAGTTTGTGTTCTGTTAATTGTATCGGCAACTCCGGTTTACGCGTTCCACACGCCAGATACAGTGCCTGCGCCGCAGTCACCGAACGCGGTGTATTTCAATCTTGCCCACCCGTCGGGGTGGGCAACGTTCATGAACCCAAACACGCCTGTGGCGATGATGAATCCTGCCACCTATGCTCAGTTTATGAGCCCGCAGTTTTATGCCCAGTTCATGGATCCCAACAATTGGTCAGCGTGGATGAACCCAAGTGCGTACGCGCCGGTAATGCATCCTAACAATTATATGCAGTGGATGAATCCAGCCGCCTACGCACAATTCATGAATCCTGGGACGTATATGCAGTGGGCGGAACCAGTCAATTACGCGGCCTTTATGAATCCGCTTACATACTTTCAATGGATGAATCCGGCTGCATTGACGGTATCACCGACCCCGCAAACCGGGCAGTCCGGGACTCAAACAATGGCAATTCCGTTTAATATGTTTAATCCGAACGCGTGGATGAACTTTACTCGCCCGAACGAAGAATCCGGCGATACGCAGGACCCAGGCATGGATGGATCCGCCACAACGCAAAGCAATCAATAGCGACTGAGCACGCTGAAAAATTCGGAGCGCCGGTACTGTGAGCGCCGCGCCAATATCAGGCGCGAGCCTTTGCTGGATTTCGCCTACGGTCTGATATACGACCACCCGGCCTCTTGCAACTCCACGAGACGGGCGACACCGGCTTGGACATGCTGCGATACGGGGTTGAGGTTCTCCATGGTGCGGCCCATTTTCTTCATGGTGTTGCCGCACGCCGAAAACGCAATGCCGTTGTCCGCCATCGACTGAATGCGCGGCGCATTCTCATTTTCGCTGAACAACAAACGTAAGCCCGGCCCGTAGGCGACGACCTCGATCTCAACTTTGTCGGGGCCACCGAGGGCGTTTTGTAGATTGACCGCGTTGTTTAACACCAAGCGTTGCGCCAATTCATCATCCGCGGAAATATGAAATACCACGTGGTGTTCGGCGAACGGATGCGACGGACTCGCTTCGGGAATAGGTACGATCCGCTTCGGATGAAACGCAGCACTATTGGTCGTTTCGGCCTGTGCAGACGCGCCGCTAGCGGCCATGATCAAGACCGCAATGAACATCACTGATCGGTTTATAACACGCATCGTTAATATCTCCTGTAGTGATAGATGCAAGGTGACGATCGCAAATCGTCTACAGCTATTGTTGCCGAAAAATGATGGGTATCGCAATGGCTGCTAGGCACCATGTCGGCGCCGCCGCTATCCACTGTTAGATAGACTGTTTATTCGTTAGCCGCATTTCCCCGCAAAGCGGCCGAATCAATCCAACGGCAGTCCGTTGCGGAGCGCGTCGCGATCGATCCACCAATCGTCCTGTACCAATACGTCGATAACATTGCGTAAGCGCGGCAAAAATCGTTCCGAATCGTTAAGTTCGAGGGCTTGCATCCAGCGTTCGAAGTCGGCTTGGTTGGTGATACCGCTGTGTCGGCGTGCGACGGATCCGAGCAATTGCGCGGCGAATATACTTAAGCTCTCGTGCACGGTTCCGTCTGCGCGTAAGTCCACGAGATAAGCGGCGGTGGCGGCCGCCACCGCAGCACCGTCGGCGTCGTCCGGCGTCTGCTCAACGATATGCTGAAGCATAGCGACACTGAGTTCAGGATCTATCGGATACGTTACGGCGAGCCAAACCCCGTTACCGAGCGCGCTTAACGCCTGTGGACGATCAGTCCGGCACAGAATCTCGCAGGCCCGTACCGCAGATTCCCACTGCGCGTGCTTGGCGAACACGTTGAATGCGTTGCGCGCGCGATGCCAGGCATCCTCGTCTTGAGCCATGCGCAGCAACGCGGCGCTGACATCAAGCTGCCGCTCGGCGCGCCCCGCACAGTCAGTCGGTGGGAGCTGCTCCAGGCGGTGTTCTGCGGCGTGCAGGCTTGCGGATAACGCTTGTTGCGATTCTGCAGCGTCTTCGCCGCTGTCGGCGCCAAGGTTGAATGGTGTGCCAAGATATTTCATAGCCCGCAAAGCGCTGGCGAATTCGGCATGGGGACCCCAAAGGTAATAGATGTTAGATTCGCATCGTGCTTGCTGAATTAGCGACTACGCACAACTGCAACTATGGCTTATTATAATGGTTTCGAGTAAAAAATGGGCCAGCCCGCGATGACCTATCCTCATGTCCCATCCGTATTGCATCGATTGCGTGTGTCGAAGACGTCGACGCTTCTGGTTTTGGTCGCAGTCGTGTCGATGATGTTTACCGGCGCCACCTCGGGGCAGGAAACGACGCCGGGACAATTTACCGGCGGCATACAAACCGAATTACCGGACTGGTTCAAAGAAAGTTTTCTGGAATTCGAAGACGATATAGATGAAGCCGTCGCGGCTGGCAAGCGTCTCATGCTGTACTTTCACCAGGATGGATGCCCCTATTGCAATGCGCTCATTGAACACAATTTTGAGCTCGCCGATATTCAGGAACAGATACGCAGCAATCTCGATGTCGTTGCCATTAATATCTTCGGCGATCTTGAAGTCGTAAGCGTTGGTGGTAAAGCGTTTACCGAAAAAACATTGGCGCAAGCCCTGCGAGTGAATTACACGCCAACCCTTCTTTTTTTTAACGAAAAACGCGAAGTTGCATTACGCTTGGATGGATATTATCCGCCAAAGCAATTCCGGACCGCGCTCAACTACGTGACCCAGCGTAAAGACCTGGAAGTGAGTTACCAGAGGTATCTTGAAACGGTCGCGGCGCCAACCGCCACCGGCAGCTTGCATTCAGAAAGTTTTTTTACGGTTGCGCCGCACAATTTGGATCGGAGCAGCGGCGCCCACATCCGACCATTGGCGGTTTTTTTCGAACAAAAACAGTGCGAAGAATGCACGTTATTGCACACCAATACGTTGTCCGATCCGGCAACCCGCAAGATCGTCGAACAGTTCGACGCCGTGCAACTGGACATGTGGTCGGACGACGAACTCGTAACCCCAGAGGGCGAGGCCATGACTGCCCGCGAATGGGCCACGAAGTTGGGAATCAAATTCGCGCCGACCATAGTATTGTTCGATCGCAGCGGCGCCGAGGTGATGCGCAGCGGCGCGTTCTTGAAGACATTTCACATCCAATCCGTATTGGACTACGTGTTGTCCGGCGCTTACAAAATGCAGCCGAATTTTCAGCGATACATCTCCGCGCGCTCGGAGTCATTGCGGGAGCGCGGAATCAACGTCGACATTTGGGACTATTGAATACGTACGGAGTCTCCGGGCCACCGTTTCGGCATCATTGATGGTGCTTTGCAACCCTGCGAACACAAAGTGCTCGTAGTGGCACTCGCGGCATCAGCATGAGTGTTCGCGTTCGGTTACAGCAAAGCCACGTACGCCGTGCAGTTCAATTACGGTATATCGATCAATCCCGTTGTTCCCGGCAGTAACGAGCCTCCGTCGGTATCGAAACGCAGGTGAAGCAGGTAGCGATCGGGTTCTGTAGAGTTGGCGCGAGGCGTCACCACCCTACCGAGATAGTTTCGATCACCGACGGCGATCGCTATCGAAGCACCGAGTGAAATGCGGTGGGCAACATCCATCGGTACATCGGCGACGCCAAGATAGCGTTGTGCCGGAGCGAGTACAAATAGAGTGATATCGCTCGCGGCAGGGTTCAGGTATTGACCGACGGCGGTGTGTTGCTCGACGAGCCAGCCATCGAACGCGGTTTTAATCGTGGTTTGGTCGAGTTCGTATCGCGCCAGTTCGCGCTGGGCGACGGCTTCATTATAAGCACTCTCCGCCACGGCTGCCGTGAGCTTAACGCGATCCAGTTCAACCGTGGACAGCGAGCCGATCTCGAACAATTCCTGCTCTCGAGCCAGTGCATCCGTGGCGCTGCGATGTTGTGCCGCCGTGCGCGCGACGATGCTCTCACTAATTGTGATGCGATGCCGATACGGTGTATCGTCGACGCGTACGATAGCCGTTTGCGCTTCGATAAAATCACCGGCTTCATGGAGTACCTCTGTAACTCGCCCGTGGACCGGTGCCGCAAACGCGATGCGTTGTGCCCAATCGATAGTTACCTCATAGGTTGCGGCAATTGCGGAACTTGTGATCAGGCTGCCGGCGAAGAGCAAATAAAGCATCAGTTTCACGGTTCAGACTCCATTATTGATTCCGGTATCACCGGCCGGCCGAGCAGCGCGTCGAGTTGAGCCCAGGTTACAGCGAGCTTGAAATCCGCTCTGCGCGATAACCACGATGCTTCGAGCAGTTTCGCTTGTGCATCGCCCAGGTCAGCGCGCATTTCCATTTCATAGAGGGTGCGGCTGCGATCCATGTACAAGTCGCGATAGGTTTCGCGAGTAGCAGCGGCAGTCCGCTCGACGGTGGCGACTTGAAGTTCCTGCAACAACCCAAATAATTCGTCCCGCACGTCGAATTGAAGTTGTTGCAGTTCCGCCCGTATCTGATTGGCTTCGGCTTGCGCAATTGAGCGCGCCACCCGGTGATTACTGCCTTGATACAGCGGGATGCTGAGATTCAATGACGCCCGTACATCGTCCCGAGATCCTGTGGATCGTTGATACTCGGAGAGTTCAACTTCGGCGTTTAACGTCGGTCGATAGGCCGCGGCGGCGGTCGCCGTTGCCGCGTCGGCGGCGGCCAGGCGCTTCTGTGCGGCTAACAACCTCGGGTTCGATTGCAGTGCATACTGCACAGAGGTCTCAAAATCGGGAATCGCGCGTTCGGTCCAGACCGAAATGTCGGCCGGTGCGAGTTCGCCGGGAATGTCTGACGGGGTGCCGAGCGCGGACGCCAACAATAGGCGAAACCGCTGCCGATCCAACTGCGAGCGAGTGCGGCGAGCGAATGCATCGCGGTAGACGGATTCGGCCTCAATCACATCAATTTCGGACACTTGATCGAACAAATCACGGCGTTCCCGCAACCGGTCAAAACGCAGGAACGCAAGGGTCATTACTTCGTTGTCGATGGCGTACCTCATATCCGCCAGTAACACGTTTAGATAACCTTCCAGAATCGCCAACTTGCGATATTGCACAGTGTCCAACCAGCGTAATTCCTGTGCCGCGACGGTTTCAATCGCCGCCGCACGGCGTGACTTTGTGCGACCGAAATCGTAAATGGGAACACTCAACCTGAGCTGCAGAAAACTGTCGTCCTCCAGACCGGAGGCTGGATTGTTGGTGCGTTCGGCCATACGCGGTATTGCATCGAGGACGATCCGGGGATTGTTTGCAGCGCGCACGCTGTCGAGCTGCAATCGTGCTATTTCGAATTGCAGTCGTACGTTGTCAGCCTGCGGATGCGGGTGCTTCGCATAGGCCAACGCGTCCGTCAAGGTAAGCGGATCCGGAACTGGCGCAGCAGGCGTTTCGCCCCTGGCGTCGTCAAGACCGATCATCGACGCCCATACGGTTACCGCCAATGCGACCGCGATACAACCTGGTCCTGCGCCAAGGCGCCACTGTCGGTATCCCATATGGGTTATGACTGATTCAACGCGGCTCGTTTTTGGCGCTTAAACTCCGGAAAGCGGCGATTTTGGTAATGGCCGTCCACGACGAATTCGCCGAGCCACAAGAATTCTTGCGCATCGCGGCTCGCGCCGGTGTATCTCGTCGCCAATTTCCCATTCGTATCAAAGAACAAGAACGCCGGCGTTGCGCGCACGCGGTGCTGTTTGAGAGAGAAATCCTTCTCCGATATCGTATTGCCACCAAAATCGGTTAGCGGAATATCTCCGTCGATGTTGACGGTCAGAATTCGAAAGTGCTGGCGGTAATAATCTTGCACAGCCACTTGATTTAACACGTGTTGCTTCATTCGCTCACACCATGGGCAATCCGTGGCCTCGAACATGATCATTACCCCGAACAGGCCTTGTTCGGCCGCAATACCGGCTTCTTCCTGAAAATCACCAAAACTGTCTTGGAAGAAATGTACACCAGGGTCGCGAATCGTGTCCGCCGAAGCCGGAAAGGTCGTAATGAGCCCGAGAAGTAAGATAATCAAATAGGCGGGTTTTGGCATGGTTCAGCAATCCGTAGATGTTTCACGCTGTTGTCGCTCTGCTAAGGAACCACTGATCGATTCATGTTGGTCTGTCGTGGGTCAAGAATCACCCAATTGGGAGTTGCAATCGTTGCTAATAGCTGCGCTGTTTTCTACGACGGTGTAAGTTAAGGATTGCGCGCGCAGACCCGGTAGCCTCGCCCTGGATCCACACCGTAACTTGAGTGATTTTGGCCATCCGTATCGCTCGCCCACAACTAATCGGGGGTTCCCTCACGCAATATACGCTGTATATATACGATAACTCTTTACCGCCGCGGTAATCAATTCGCAATTTTCCGTTGCCGGAAGTAACGGCCTGAAAAAGTATGAGACTATTGCGGCGGAAAATTGTAATACCGATACCATGACTCATTCCACTCAGCCCGGCAAATACCGTACGGCGCCATGAATCGAATCAGGCCCGGCATTGCCGCGTGGTACGGAACCGTGGTGTTTATTAGTTCTGCGTGTTTGCTAATTTTGGAGATCACAGCAGGGCGATTGCTTGCGCCCTACATCGGTGTATCGCTGTATACCTGGACGTCCATTATCGGTGTGATCCTTGCCGGATTGTCCATCGGTAATTGGCTCGGCGGCCGCGGTGCGGATCGTGGAGCCGGCGAGATCACCGTCGGCGTGGTATTGGGGCTGAGCGGCGTATCGACGGGGTCGGTGTTGGCGTGGTTGGTGATTGTGGCGCCGTGGGTGGAATCGCAAACATTCGGCCTGTTGGGCGCGAGTTTCTTTTACGTAGCGGTGTTGTTTTTCCTGCCGAGTCTATTGCTCGGAGTTGTCACGCCGTTGTTGACCGCGTTGATCTTGAAAACCGATCACCGCGCCGGGCGAGTGGTAGGGCGGATGCACGCACTGGCGGCGACGGGGAGTATTGCCGGTACGTTTCTGGCGGGTTATTGGCTGGTACAGGCATTTGGTACACGCGGAATTATTATTGGGACGGCACTTGTGCTTGGTGGGTTGGCAGTGCCGTTTTTACTCTCGAAAGGGCGGATCATATTGATCCTGGCGGCCGCGATCATTTTGGTGTGGTTAGGGGCTGAGCGTGCCGGTGGGCTCGTGAACCCCTGTACGGCGGAGAGTCGGTATTACTGTATTCGCGTCGTCGACGCGGGTGCGACGCGTTCGCTAGTCCTCGATCACATGCTGCACAGCACCAACCACCGTGACGAACCGGAATTGCTGGTCGTGCCGTACGTGCATGCGATGGATGAAATCATGTCGTGGTTTTTTCGGGAACGGCCGCTACAGCCGAGGTCGATATTTTTTGCAGGAGGCGGTGGCTATACGCACCCGCGCGCGATCCGCGATCGAGCGCCGTGGATAGACGTGGTGGTGGCGGAAATTGATCCGCTGGTCACCGCAACCGCTAAATCGGATTTGTTTGTCGAGCCTGGACAATTCCAGATTCATCACGAGGATGGACGCCGGGTGTTAGCAAAGTACGAGCCGGGTCAGTTCGATGTGATCGTCACCGATGTGTTTCACGATTTAGCCGTGCCGTATCATTTGACCACTTTGGAATATGCGGGGTTGGTGAAATCGCGGTTGGCGGCGAACGGTTTGTATCTACTAAACGTCGTAGATGTATTCCCCGATCCACTTCTGGTCAAAGCGTTCATCAAAACATTGCGCAGCGAATTTCAGTATGTCGATGTTTGGATGGAGCCGCCGCCTTCGCAGCGCAGTCGCATTACCTACGTACTCTCCGCCAGCAACACAGCGCCACTACCAGACGTTGTTACTGCGGCTACTGGCCTGGAGCGGAGCTGGTACCGAGTGACCGACGGATTGATGCGAACCGGATCCGCATTGGATGCGTTGCCAGTTTTGACTGACGACTTCGCCCCTGTCGAGAGTCTCATTGCCCCGCTACTTGTGACACGGCTGGGGCTTTAGCCCGGATAATTCATGAAGGGTTCGGACTTCAGGGGAAATCGGGCGTAGGGCGGTTAGAAGCGAAGCCGAAAACCGCCGATCGGTTGAACGCGAACAAGACAAACTGTGCGGATGCCCCGCACCGTAAACTGTTCAAGTATTGCGAAGATTCTTGGCGCATAGTCCGCCTTCATGAAATATCCGGGCTAGTTCAGGAGATCCCACGCTTCGCCCCAGCAATCCGATAATAAATAGCCGTGTGGGTACGGGTCTGACGGGTCGATGCCGATCTGATGCAGACCGTGAATCCAGGCCTGGCCGCTTATCTGCGGAATCACCGCAGGCCGTCCAGCTACGGTAGTTTCGGCCTTTAGCATGACTTCGAAGCGACTGTCTATTATTGAACGTGCGGTCGACGTGTCGCCGACGCGAACCTCACCGCGCGCATGGCGCACCGCGAGCCGGGCGCTGTTGCCGGTACCGCAGGGCGATCGATCGACACGCCCGGGTGGAAGGATCGTCGCACTGAGCAATTCGCCATCGGCTTTATTGTCAACAAACATGACATAAGAAATGCCACTTAAGTCGGGTTGTTCGGGATGTTGTACCGATACCTGCTGGTTTAACGCGCGATGAATTTTCGAACCGATATCGACAAGGGTCCGTGCCGACTCTGGTCTTATTTCCAACCCGAGCGGTCGCGGGTCGATGAGGCCGTAGTAGATCCCACCGAACGCGATGTCTACGGTTACTGTTCCGATGTCGGGGACCTCAACGCCGGCATCCAAAACCTCGACGAAACTTGGGGTAACTTCAAGACTAACGCGTTCGCACTTGCCGTTATGGCAGGTCGCTGTCGCCACCACGAGTCCGGCCGGCATATCTAACCGTACAATCGTTTCCGGCTCTGTCATCGGCAGCATTCCCGATTCCAACAACACCGTAACCACGCACATGCAGTTAGAGCCCGACATCGCGTGGGCTTTGTCGCCCTGCAAAACGATAAACCCAGCATCCGCATCGTCGCGAGTCGGGGGCAGCAGTATATTCGTACTCATGGGCGCATAGCCGCGGGGTTCGAATACGCAGAATCTTCGCAGCCCGTCATCGACACGGTTGATGTGTATCATCTTGTCGAGCATCGTTTGCCCTGGGATGTCGACAACCCCGCCGGTTACGACGCGGCCGACTTCGCCTTCGGCGTGAGCTTCAATCATCGAAAGGGTTTTAGACCATCGCATCGTACCGGCCTCCGTCGCGTCTAAACAAAGGGTTACCGCGCCGCAATCTACGGCAGCGCGATTCGCATTGCAATCGTCCCGCGCTTCGCCTTAGCGGTGCGAAAATTGTGCGCTGTACTCCTATTTGATAGTGTCCGTCGAAGCCGCGGCAGTGGGTCCTGGCCTTAGGCTAATGGTGTATGCAATGTTGTGGAGGAAACACAAACGATGAGGCTAGAGGGCAAAACGGTTTTTATGACGGCCGCCGGCGCCGGAATCGGTCGTGCCTCGGCGCTGGCAATGGCCAACGAAGGCGCTCGGGTAATTGCCACCGACATCGATAGCGGCGCGTTACAGACTCTTAATGAAGAATCCAGGAGTATCGAGGCGTTTCCAATGGACGCGACCGATCCCGATGCAATTCTCGCGGCGGCGAAACGGGTCGGAGCGCCGCATGTGTTGTTCAATTGCTCTGGATTTGTGCACCACGGTACAGTGTTGGATACCGATGACGACGGATTCGATTTTTCATTTAACCTAAATGTCAAAGCGCATTTTCGGGTGATTCGGGCTTTTTTACCGGCAATGATCGATAACGGCGGCGGTTCCATCATCAACATGTCGTCGGTGGCCTCCAGTATCAAAGGTGCCCCTAATCGATGTTTGTATGGTGCAACTAAGGCCGCGGTAATCGGTTTGACCAAAGCCGTCGCCACTGACTTCGTACGCAAAGGAATTCGTTGTAACGCTGTGTGTCCGGGATCGGTCGACACGCCGTCCCTTAAGCAGCGCATGCGCGACCAGGGTGACTATGAGGCGGCACGACAAGCGTTTATTGCCCGGGCACCGATGGGTCGCATGGCCCAACCGGAAGAAGTAGCGAGTCTCGTGGTATTTTTGGCCAGTGACGAGTCGGCGTTCGTTACCGGTGAAACCCATGTTATCGACGGTGGTTGGGCGCTGTAGTGGCCTCTCGTATCGGATTCGTTGGGGCCGGGGTAATGGGGCACGGTATGGCGGCCCGGATTCTTGATGCGGGCTATGCGCTGACGGTAATCGCACACCGCAATCGTACGCCGATAGACGACTTGGTCGCACGCGGTGCCAGCGAAGCGTATTCGTATTCCGAATTAGCCGACTCGAGCGACATCATCGTGTTATGCGTGAGTAATTCGCGAATCGTCGAAAATGTCGTCGCCAATCTTACGTCGTCGCTGCGTACGGGTATGACCGTGATCGATACCGGCACCTCCAGTCCGAATTCGACACGGGCGTTGGCCGCCGAATTCGCCGAACTCGGCGTAACATTCGTGGAGGCGCCGGTGACCGGTGGCGTGAAACAGTCGGCCGCGGGCGAGCTGGGGGCGTTGGTGGGTGCGGATCATGAGGCGTTTGCCCGGATCGAACCGTTGCTTCGGACATTTTGCAAGACAGTTCATCATTTCGGTGCGCCCGGTGCGGGTAATACCGCAAAGCTCCTTAACAATCTCATGGTATTTGGCATCGCTGCTTTGGTCACCGAATCCTTCACGAAAGCCGCCGAGGCTGGTATCGACTGGCAAAAATTATACGATGTGGTAATTTGCGGGTCGGCCGACTCCGGTGTATTGCGGCGCATTATCGGCGGTGCCGTGCAAGGCGACTTTAAGGGCTATGTCTTCGATGTCAACGGCTCCTTGAAAGACATGCGATATTTTTGCGAGATGTCCGAGCGGATGGGTGGTGTCACGCCATTGGCGGGCGCAGTCCGGGATATCTATGAACAAGCCGTCGCCGCCGGACATGGCGAGCGCTTGTTGAGCGAGTTGTTGGCGCCGGAAGTGCGGGCCGGTTGAAGTGGTGGATCGAGAAAGCCAATGCGCGTAACGACAATCACTGTCTATCAGGTCGATCTGCCCCTTAACGAAGGACGCTATTCCTGGGCCGACGGTAAATACGTCGATGTGTTCGATAGCACCGTCGTAGCAATCGCGACTGATAATGGTATAACCGGCTTCGGTGAGGTCTGCCCGCTCGGGCCGTTTTACCTGCCGGCGTACGGGCCCGGTGCCCGTACCGGCATTGCCGAATTGGCGCCGCAGTTGATCGGTCAGGACCCGACCGAAATCGGCAACATCAATCGTTTTATGGACGCCGCGTTGTTGGGCCATCCCTACGTCAAATCGGCCATCGATATGGCGTGTTGGGATGTGCTCGGGAAGGAGACCGGCAAGCCCTTGTGCTCGTTGTTTGGCGGCCGCTGCGGTGAAGAAGTGGCGCTGTACCGCGCGATCAGTCAGCGTCCGGCGGCAGAGATGGCGGATAACGTGCGCGGCTATCGTGACCAGGGATACCGCAAGTTTCAACTCAAAGTAGGTGGCGATGCTAATGACGATATCGAGCGGATTCGTGCCGCGGCTGATGTGTTGCAGGCCGGAGAAGTTCTTGTCGCGGACGCCAACACCGGGTGGCTCGCGCCGGACGCGATACGCGTTGCCAACGCAGTTGCCGATCTGGATGTTTACATCGAGCAGCCGTGTGGCACCTATGAAAAATGCCTCGCGGTACGCGAGCGCACGGCACTGCCGTTCATATTGGATGAAAATATCGACGGCCTGGAGATGTTATTGCGGGCTCACCACGACCGCGCCATGGATGTCATTAACTTGAAAATTTCCAAGGTTGGCGGACTTAGCAAAGCGCTGCAAATCCGCGATCTCTGTGTGTCGCTAGGAATTCCGATGACAATCGAAGACAGTTGGGGCGGGGATATCGTGACTGCCGCCATCGCGCATTTGGCGCACTCGACGCCGCCATCACTGCGATTTTCCGCAACGGATTTCAATAGCTATGTGACCGTGAGCATCGCGGCGGGTGCGCCACAACGGCAAAACGGCGCGATGCGGGCCTCAACGGCCCCGGGCCTAGGTGTTGACCCGCGATCGGAGGTCCTCGGAACACCGCTCGCGGTCTATAGCGGGTAGCCCGAGGGCCTACATTTCGGATTCGTCGCGATCGGATCCTGATGTACCATAGCTTGATGTATGATTACCATAGCGTGAGGCGTCCGCGGCGCACACACATCCCGACACCAGACTCGGTCACCAGGAGATCGTCATGAGCTTTTCAGGAATTATTCCACCCGTCATCACTCCCTTGCACGCCGACGGATCGATCGATCAAAACGGTTATGGGGCCGTGATCGAATTTATGCTTGCTCACGGTGTGCACGGGATTATTGCCGGCGGCACCACTGGTGAATACTACGCTCTGTCAAAAGCCGAGCGAATTCAGCAGTTTGCCGTGGCCAAAGATATTATCAACGGCCGCGTACCGCTGATCTGCGGAGTCAACGATATTTCCACGCACGGCGCGTGCGAGTATGCAACGGCCGCAAGAGCAGTGGGTGCCGATGGTTTGCTGATTGCCGCGCCGTACTATTCATTGCCGAGCGAAATCGAATTGGCAGCGCACTGCGCAGCCATCGACGAAGCGGCCAATCTGCCCGTCATGTTGTACAACTATCCCGGGCGAACCGGTGTAAACATGGGCCGCGAGTTTTTAGATCGTGTCGCCGAGCGCCCGAATTTCCGATGCATAAAGGAAGCCAGCGGCGATATCAATCGCGTGCATCTGCTTGCAAACGATTACCCTCAAATCGAGCTAAGCTGCGGCGCCGAAGATCAGGCTCTTGAATTTTTTGTCTGGGGGGCCACGAGCTGGGTTACCCCGATGGGTAATTTTTTCGCCGAAGAAGTCGTTGCGTTCTACGATACCTGTGTGCAGCGGCGCGACTTTGACACCGCCCGGCAAATGATGCATGCGTTGTTGCCGCTGACCACCGTATTGGAAGCCAGCGGCAAGCTCTTGCAGTGCACTAAATTGGCCTGCGCGCACTACGGATTGCCGGCAGGGCCCGTGCGTAAACCCATGCAGTCGCTCGATGCGGAAATGCAGCAACAAGTCCTGGAGGTGGTCGATGCCGCCAAGGCAAAATTGCACAATTTATTGGTTGCAATCTCGACGGATGTTGTCCGTGAGGCGGGTGCAACGCGTGCGACCGGCTAGCGCTCCATAGGGGAATCCGATGAGTGTGTGTTGTGGCCACGCCCAGTCGGCCGGACGATTCTTTTCTTTTTTCGCGAAACGTTACCGGAAACGCTTTGACAAGAAAGGATTCGAACCGGCACAGCGACTCTTGTTGGCGGGCCTCGATCGGATCGACTTAACCGACGCTACCGTGTTGGAGATTGGCAGTGGTGTCGGTCATTTGCACCAAACGCTGCTCGAACGTGGCGCAGAATCGGCTGTAGGCGTAGATCTTGCACCCAAGATGTTGGCTGAAGCGCAAACCTGGGCCGACGAACGCGGGCTTAGCGAGCGCGTCGAGTATATCGAGGGCGATTTCATGACGCCCGATTTCGACCCCGTCAGCAGCGACCTTTGCCTGCTGGATAAAGTCGTGTGCTGTTATCCGGATGCGCGTGGATTGATCGGGAAGTCGTTGTCCAAAACCAAGCGTGTGTACGCACTGATCTATCCACGCGATCGCTGGTTCATGCGGGCGGGGTTTGCCACAGTATCGTTCGGCTTGTGGTTGTTACGATCGGAGTTTCGGCCCTATGTGCATGACCCGCAGCAGATCGAACGTTGGATTACCGATTCCGGTTTCGCTAAACAACGTGAAGATCGAACTGTCGCGTGGTTAGTTCAGATCTACGTCAAGCAGTAATTGTGATTGATAGAGTACTAGTATCGTGCGCGCAATCACAGCCATGTCCAATGACATCCGGCGCTGCATCCGTGGCGTACTCACAGATATCGACGACACACTGACTACCGATGGCGTGTTGACCGCCGAGGCCTACTCGGCCCTTGCCCGAATCAAGCATGCCGGATTGTTGATGATTCCGATTACGGGCAGACCCGCGGGTTGGTGCGATCACATCGCTCGAATGTGGCCCGTCGACGCCGTCGTCGGCGAAAACGGGGCATTTTATTTTCGTTACGACGGCGAGCATAAACGGATGTTGAGACGGTTTGTGTACAGCGACGCGCAGCGTAAGGAACAGCGCGAGCGATTGATTGAATTGGGGTATCGGATATTGGCCGAAGTGCCCGGCGCGGCCTTGGCATCGGATCAACATTATCGGGAATCCGATCT
>JAOTWM010000509.1 GCA_029862885.1 Gammaproteobacteria bacterium | reverse complement strand
TCGATGGATCTTACGTGCCGGAACCGTCGGGCAGCACTGCGCTTTCATCGAACAGTGCCCGCAGTCACTCTCGCTGGCACGATAGATGATGGTATTGGCTTTCGTGATGCCCACCCGCGCCTTTTTGAACTGACGTCGATTGCGCCTCAGCGATTGGCCTCCCGGACACACATAACGGTCGGCCTCGTCTTCCCAAATGAAGTCAGAACGGCCAAACAGATCAACTTTCCCTTCCGATTTGTCGAACACCGGCACATGCAGCGTAATCGCTTGTTGCTCCACCAACCAGCCGAGCATCTTGGCCGTACCATAGGCCGTGTCACCAATCAGCGTCTGCGGTTTTATCTTAAGGCGCTCTTCAACTCGCTCGATCATGGCCTGGGTGGACGCCACCTCTAGGCTACGGTTAGCCGGTGTCGCCTCCACATCCATGATAATGCCGGCATCGGTATCGATCAGATAGTTGGTGGAGTAAGCGTAGAACGCGGGACCGCCCGGCGCCGCGGTCCATCGGGATGCCGGATCGGTCTGCGAGACTTTCTTTACAGGCTGACCGCCCGGGGGAATCGAACGATCCAACGCATTGAGGTATTCGTCGATGGCGCGGCTACCGCCACCCCAGTCATCGTCATCCTCCTCATGATGTCGCCGTCGACTGGCATCGGCCTTGACTATGCTTGCATCCGTCGCAAAGCCCTCACCTCCGACCAAGCCTTCGACAATACAGCGTCGAAGCACCTGTTCAAACACATAACGAAACGCCTCCGCGTCCCGGAACCGCCCGTGACGGTTCTTCGAAAAGGTCGAGTGATCCGGCACCGTATCTTCAATACTCAAATGACAGAACCAGCGATAGGCGAGGTTCAACGTCACTTCCTCACAAAGCCGCCTCTCTGAGCGGATGCCGAAGCAGTAGCCCACAATCAGCATGCGGATCATCAACTCCGGGTCTATCGAAGGGCGGCCGATGTGACTGTAATACGGCGCCGGATGTTCGCGCAGGCCGGACAGATCAAGAAAACGATCGATGCCGCGAAGTAGGTGATCCTTTGGAACGTGATCTTCGAGATTGAAAGCGTAGAAAAACTGCCCTTGATCCGATCCCTTACGTCCCATCATGGCAAAATCTCCGTCGATTTGACGGCTTACGATTTTACCAGTTTACGGCCCAATATTGACTGGGTCTTTCAACAGAATAGGCCAAGAACAGCCGGTCGTTGCGTGGCGAAACTGGCATCCCCTCCCTGTGTCACGATCAAAACATTGGTTACAGCAAAAGGGTTTTGTCTGTTTAAACAATCTGGGGTTTTTCAATAGTATCGGTAATGAACGGGACATAAATCGTAAATCGTGTAGATGACTGCTGTGGTAGTTTTGAGCCTATCGTTCCAGGCGTACGCTAGGCCACCGGCGGACAACATTCATCGTTCCTTAGTTACCCCTGGATGTAGTCTGCAAGTTGTTCAATCGTGAACTTCTGATTAGCAATAGTGCTCTTGACCAGATCGCCAATCGAGACCAGACCAAGCAATCGGTCTTGGTCAACCACTGGAAGATGACGTATCCGCTTTTCCGTCATGACAGCCATGCATTCTTCAATCGTCTGGTCGATTCGCGCGCAGACGACGCGGGTAGCCATAATATCCCGTACTGGTGTTTTGAGGGATGATTTACCTTCCAGAATGACACTCCGTGCATAATGCCTCTCGGTAATTATGCCGACGATTTGGTGATCCACCAACACCACCAATGAGCCAATCTTTTTATCCGCCATTTTCTTAATGGCATCAAATACGGAATCATCTGGGCGAACAGACCAAACTTCATGCCCTTTTTCATCCAGTAACTGTTGCACCGTTTCCATTTGTTACGTCCTACCCACGGACCTCTTCGTCATGAGGCATATTACATAGTGGGTAGCATGCATGGGTTGACGTCGATCAGACCTCCGACTGATCACAAAAGGCTCCGCTAGCCCCGCGGTGACCTGGTTAGGAATTAGTGGGTCGGAATCGTGTTGCAAGCGATCTGAGGATGTCTGTAATGGGTCGTTTTGCACCTATCGCTCCAGACGTACTACTCCGACTGGGTCCGACTATAAAGCGGTCAGTCAGATAGCGAGGAAGCCATTAAGAAGATCAGTTTTTACTCTGACCCCATCTTCATTCCAACGTTAAATTATAATATCGTTTAACGTTGAACTAATTGTTTAGAGGTGGCGATATGAAAAGAAGGAATTTCTTAAAGATCGCTGGTTCTACAGGCGTCATTCTCGCTGCCAGTGGTGTGGGTATCGGCAGTTTTATGGCTACGCGCACACCGCACGCGGCGCTCAAGCCGTGGCGGACAGCAGGAGGTTCGCAATACGCTGATCCTATGCGCAGAGCACTATCCTTCGCTATTCTGGCGCCAAACCCACATAACCGCCAACCCTGGGTGGTCGACCTGAAAAGTGGCACTGAAGCGGTGTTGACCTGTGACCTGCAGAGACTGTTGCCGGCCACCGATCCGTTTAGTCGGCAAATCACTATCGGACTAGGCTGTTTTCTCGAACTTCTCACGCTCGCCGCAACACACAGCGGTCATCGTGCACAGATCACACTGTTCCCCGAAGGCGAGCCGGGCGAGCACCTTGATACGCGGCCTGTTGCACATATGCAGCTCATAGAAGAATCGCAAATTACCGAGGATCCTTTGCTCGCCCATGTCCTATATCGACACACTAATCGCAATGCTTATGACACTTCCCGGAGTATCACAGAAGATGCGCTGCATGAAATTGTAAGGGCAGCCAGCATTGATGTGCTTGCAGAGGGTGTTGTGCATGGACCGCAATTACAAGCGTTACGAACACTTACCCGAGACGCGCTGCGTGATGAAATACTGGACCCTAAGGCATTCCAGGAAAGCGTCGACCTGATGCGCATCGGACGTACTGAGATCGAAGCCAATCCTGATGGTATTTATTTGGGCGGTGCGTTTTTAGAAACGCTGAACCTGGTAAGCATGCTGACTCGGGAAGAACTGGCCGACCCCGACTCTAGTGCGTTTCAGGTTGGTCTAGATATGGTCGATGAACAAGCCCTAACCGCAATGGGTTTCGTGTGGATCAACACGCTAAGCAATGACCGATTTGATCAGATTATGGCTGGTCGAAGCTACCTGCGTGTCGCATTGCGCGCCACGAGTCTAGGCCTAGCCATGCAACCTATGAGCCAGGCATTGCAAGAATACGCGACGATGCAGTCGCACTTCGAGCAGGTTCACATGATGCTAACCGAAGGTGCGGGTGAGCGGGTTCAGATGTTGGCACGACTAGGGTACGCTGAAGAAGTCCGGCCATCACCGCGTTGGGCGTTATCAACGAGGATTAAACGTAGCTGATGGCTAGGAAAGCCCAAGTCCCACTGCTGTTTCGATTTCCTAACGAGGTCGGAATTATCGAGCAACTGGCACGTGCGAAACTCGAAAGTGTATTGCCGATTGGACTGAGAATGTCGCAGTTCATCGTACACAATCATCTAGTGCGCTTAGGTGGCGACTGGAGCCCAGCTCGCCTCGCAAACGCCTTCCAAGTGACGAAAGGGGCGATTACGAACACCTTGCAGCGACTTCAATCGCGCGGTCTTGTCAAGATCGTATCGCATCCCGGCGACGGTCGCGGCAAACTGGTATGCGTGACGGCTGCAGGACGCGATATGCGTAAGCAATGTGTTCGCAGCATCAACCCGTTGCTCGGCGACCTTCAAGCGAAATTTGGTGAAAAGCGTGTCG
>JAOTWM010000508.1 GCA_029862885.1 Gammaproteobacteria bacterium | reverse complement strand
TCATTCTCGGGTATCGCTTATCGGGAATTTTGATTCTGATTCGGTAATTACCGTTGCTGTCGCTTCGGGTGCGAATTCGGCCAATGCCTTCGGTGATTAGCGCGTTGGAGATCGGTAATCCGTTGTCATCGATAATTCGGCCATACACGACCGCATCGGCGATTTCGGAAATAGTAATATCAGCGGAGTCAGAGGCGCTGCTCACCTCTATGGCTGCGCCGCGGTATTCGCTGGTTGGTTCGATGGTAATGGTATAAATGCCGCCTCGATCAAATTCGATCCGGTAATACCCATCTTCCCCCGATTGAGTTTTTATGGGGCCCGCCTGCCCATCCGTAGGTGTATCGTTGTTGTTGGATCCGACCACCGAAATCCCGGAAACCGGCATGTTTTCGATGTTGCGGATATAGCCGGATACCGAGAAATCGGCGGCATCGGAATTATTATCTGTATTGACGTTTTTAGGTCTTACGGGCGTAGGGTTTGTGGTTTCCGGAGTTTTTGAATTCGAGATATTGTTTAACTGAGAGTCCGCTAAATTCTTCGTGATTGCGGTATCTTCTGTTCCGGGAGAATCTCGATAAAGCAAATACCGTGTCGACGGGATAATGATCAGCGCCCCCAGCGGTATTGCCCACCATAACTTCATGCGTGGTGCTCCTGGCCAAATGCGACTAGCAGTATTAGCAAAGCGGGCTGCGGCTCACGATATTTTGCGACACGGCCATTATTCCTGCAACCGACGTTGACAATAAATCATTCTATTGACATTGGGTATATTGCCTAATCCAGCCATCGATATAGTTGCAAACAAACATTCTATAGTAGGTTTTTGGGGAGGGAACGACCAGGGACGTGGCGCGATCTGCGTGCCGACCAATCTGATAAGAAACTATTCCAAGTGCGTCATCGTTTCATGTTTATTCTAATCTGGCGCGTCGCCGAGCAAATACCTAGGCCCAGATCCAAACGCTGCCGCGCGATCACCGGCGTTGTATAACGCACAACGTTTTAACGACAAGCACCCGCAACCGACACATCCCGTCAAATTTTCTCGCAGTTTCTGCAATTTGGCGATTCGTTCGTCTAATCGATCGCGCCACTTGGTTGAAAGTTTCTCCCAGTCCTTTTTTGTCGGAGTGCGTTTGTCTGGGAGCGTCTCGAAAGCGTGTCCTACTTCCTTGAGACTTAACCCAAGAGACTGGGCGACTCTGACCAGGGAGATTCTCCTTAGCATGGATCGATGATACCTTCGCTGATTGCCCGAACCGCGTTGAGAGTTAATCAGCCCCCGGGATTCGTAGAATCGCAGGGTGGAAGTGGCGACACCGCTACGGCGGGCAGTTTCTCCTATTGTCAGGTATTCATTTGGTTTTGTCATGTTGCCGAGTCCTCTGAATTCTTTGTTATCGGTTCATGCTTGACTTCAAGTTAACTTTAAGTTTTATACTTATTGTAATCGAATCGAACGAGGAATTCAGAGCGGTAAGATGGAACGTGCTGTGAAGAGGAATAAAGAAGCTAACGACGGCTGGTTTTTGCAACGTCGTTATCTGAATTGCGACGATGCGACGCACTGCTAGTGCGCGTCGCGGGCAAGCAGATTGCACTATTTAACACATCCGAAGGTATACGCGCCTGTGACAATCGCTGCCCCCATGAGGGGTATCCGCTCTCCCAGGGTAGTGTCTCGAATAACTGCATACTTACCTGTAACTGGCATAACTGGAAATTTGATCTAAATACGGGTGAAAACCTGTACGGCGGCGACAAATTGCGCACCTACCCGGTGGCGGTTCGTGGCGATGAGGTGTGGGTCGATCTTACCGAACTCCCTTACGCCGAGCGCTACGCTGGCGTCGTTAATAACCTTCATGCTGCGTTCAATGATCATTCCTACGATCGTATCGGACGCGAGATTGCACGTTTGATTCGCCTGGGTGGAGATCCACTGGATGCGCTACGTCTAGCCATTGACTGGTCCTGGCAGCGCATGGAGTTTGGCTGGACGCATGCCTATGCCGGCATGGCGGACTGGCTGACGCTGTACGACGAATTTTTTGATGACGACGAATTACAACTTGTATGTTTGCTGGAAAGCACCGGCCACACCGCTTTCGATGTGTTGCGAGAGCGCGAGTATCCATTTGCGGAAGAAGCCACCGCATTCGATGAACCGGCCTTCCTGGCGGCTATTGAAATCGAAGATGAGGCCGCAGCCGTTGCCATGGTGCGGGGCGGTCTACGCGATGGCCTGCAGTTTAGCGATTTCGAGCGCGCATTCGCCCATGCTGCGCTTGCACATTACAATGCTTTTGGGCACTCGTTAATCTACGTCACTAAAGTGGGCAATCTGATCCGCCGCTTAGGGCACGAGGTCGCCGAACCGTTACTGCTGTCACTGGTGCGCGAGTTTGTGTATGCCGCACGGGAAGACAAGATCCCCGAATTCAAATGCTATGCATCCGCACTGGCTGACTGGGGGAAAGGCAGCGGTATAGTACCGACTGCTGATCGATGGCATCGACGCGGTATCGATACGGCATTAAGTACGACCGTTGCGTGTAGTGGTGCAAAACCGGAAACGCTCTATCGCGAACTGCTGGTGGCAAACGCGATTAGCATGTTGAGTTACAACATTTCTCAACAAGACAAGGTACATGTGTCGGTATCGGGCAATGTCGGCTGGCTGGACTTTTCCCATGGTTTGACCTTTGCCAACGCAGTGCGCAAACAATGCACACGCTTTCCAGAGCTATGGCCCCAGGGACTATTGCAGATGGCCTGTTTTAACGGACGTAATGCCGCTTTTACCACACCAGAATACGATGCGGCGTGTTGGATTTCCGACGATATTAAAAACGATTTGCGGAAGATAACTAGACAACTGTTCGATCATGGACAGGATGAATATATTGTATCAATTCACTTGCTGAAGACTGCATTAGCCATACGTGAGGAAGTGCGCGAACTTCCGGCGCATCAGGGAGAAGTTCTGGTGGCTGCACTGAATCGGTTCGTCGGTTCGCCGTTGAAACGAAAGCACACGAGGCGCACCGCCTTTCAGTCCCTGCAGTTTGTTGCCAAGGAGTAATTGGGAAACTATTGGAACATCTGGAGACGTGGCGCAGTTTTTATTGAATAGGGTAGGTGGGAACTCCGTACGATGACTGCAAACGCTCCGTTTTACGGCCCTATTCACAATACGCGCGGCTGCTGGTTCGGATAAGTGAAATATCACGGGAGTTGGCGTAATAGAATTTCATTCTCCGGTCTTCGTAAATGAATGACAAAGTTGCTCGCCACAGGATTTCCGGCCTGCAAAACAAAAAAACCTTCCTCGATGTCGAATGGCAGGACGCCCATATCAGTTACTATCCTGCGATCTGATTACTCGACGCATGCAGCTGTGATCTGTGCGGTGATACCGAAACAGCGGTAAGACACACGACGTTTGTCGCGACGCCGCGGAAACCGGAGATTCGAAGAGTATAGGAAGAATAAACACCCTTTTTGAGCAGGTCCATCAGTAGTTTGCCGCCAGCGATACGTCTCATCGCCGTCCGATCACCCTGAGGGTACCCTGAAATTCCACTCCAGTGCTCAATATCCACCCATTTTTTTCCTGATATACGCTCCCCTGCTGGCCGCCCGGCTTTCAGGCAGAAGGGTGTGCGCTGGGATTTCAGCTTTGTCCCTCAGGTGATCGAGGATCTTCTTAACCACCTGAGGGTCTTCGATGCAGGCGATGACGTACATGGATGCACTAATTCCGCG
>JAOTWM010000067.1 GCA_029862885.1 Gammaproteobacteria bacterium | reverse complement strand
TGTTCTTCCAACAATCCACGACCGAACCGGTAACCGGACTTAAACCCTATTCAGCACTGAGGTTGACTGGGCGTGACATTTACATTCGCGAATCCTGTATGTCTTGTCACTCGCAGATGATCCGGCCGTTTCGTGCCGAAACCGAACGCTATGGCCACTACTCGGTGGCCGGCGAATTTGTCTATGACCGACCCTTTCAATGGGGCTCGAAGCGCACCGGCCCGGATCTTGCGCGCGTCGGCGGGCGATACAGTGACGAATGGCAGCGAGTGCATTTAATCAACCCACGCGACGTGGTGCCGGAGTCCATTATGCCGGGATATCCGTGGCTGCAGACGCGCGTACTGGACGGGACCGAAATTCAGAGCAAAATGCGCGCGCTACAACGGCTTGGGCACCCCTACACCGACGCCGAAATCGCCGCCGCCCCCGCGACGGTTGCGGGCAAAACCGAGATGGATGCACTCATCGCGTATTTGCAGGATCTCGGTACATTAATCAAGACACGACGTTAGCCCGGATATTTCACGAAGGCGGACCATGCACCAGGAATCTTCTCAATATTTGAACCGGTTACCCTGTGTTTTTGGGTTCGTGGCCTCCGCACCATTTGTCCTGTTCGCGTTCGACCGATCGGCGGTTTTCGGCTTCGCCTCTAACCGCCCTACGCCCGATTTCCCCTGAAGTCCGAACATTTCATGAACTATCCGCGCGAAGAGGTCAACTGACATGATGTGGTTCCACATAATCTGGACGATCGTATTGTTTGTCGTGTTCCTCGCCATTATCCGTTGGGCTTGGAGTCGAGGACGCCGAGACGAATTCCGCGAAGCCTCGCACATACCGCTGGAGGACGACCGTGAGGTTCGCGCGCATGAGACCAGTCGGAGACCCATCGATGGCTGATTTCACGAGTCCTTTCTGGAGCTGGTTTATCATCCTACCGGTAATCCTCGGCCTGATTGGTGTTGTTTGGCTAGCGCTTGCCAACACCGGGAAACGCAAGGATGGGGCGCCGGAAACCATGGGCCACATCTGGGATGAGGATCTACAGGAATACAACAATCCACTGCCGCTCTGGTGGCTATATATGCTGTATCTATCGGTTGCCTTCTCGGTTATCTACCTCGTACTGTATCCAGGGTTAGGCACGTTCGGAGGCGTCCTTGGTTGGCAACAGACGACACAGTACGACCAAGAGGTCGAACAAGCAAACGCGGCGTTGAGCCCGTTGTACGACCAATACTTGAGTTCAGAATTACCTGCTCTTACCGGCAACGACGAGGCGATGCGCACCGGCGCGCGGTTGTTTTCCACTTACTGCACCACGTGTCATGGCTCGGACGCTCGAGGGGCGCCCGGATTTCCCAATCTAAGGGATACCGATTGGTTGTATGGCGGTGAGCCCGCGACCATCAAAGCCAGTATCCTGAACGGCCGCAACGGAGTCATGCCACCGTGGGACAAGACGCTCGGCAGCGATGGTGTGTTGGCCGTCGCTGAATACGTCCGCTCATTGAGCGGTAAATTCGGAGATCCCAATATTATTTCCGCCGGCGAGACCCAATTTAAAATGCTTTGCGTGTCATGTCATGGCGACGCTGGCCAGGGTAACCCGCAACTCGGGGCGCCCAATCTCACCGACGAAGTCTGGCTCTACGGCGGTTCGCAACAGCAAATCATGGCTTCAGTCGGGCAGGGTCGACAAGGTAAAATGCCACCCCACAAAGAGTTCTTAGGTGAAGCGAAGGCACACCTGTTAGCCGCATACGTATACAGCTTATCCGTCGACAAAACGAAATCGACACCCTAGGCACTACGGCCACTCGCTGTCTTGAAGTGAGCCACTCGCCTGCACCATCGGATCACCGCCAGTAGCACTGATCGGCACGCGGATTTCGATCCGAACTCGATCGAATCCAACACATCGTTAATATTTATGGCGACATCAAGCACACGGTTGACAGCCAGAGATGGCGACGAAACGATCCGCAACGATATCGACACGGATCTCTATCTGCGGCGACAAAAAATATATCCGCGCGAAGTGCACGGCCGCTTTGCCGTACTTCGCGTGAGCGCGGTGTTCGCACTGCTGGGCCTCTACTACTGCGCGCCGTGGATTACTTGGAATCAGCGTCAGGCATTGCTTTTTGATCTTCCGGCACGGAAGTTTCATATTTTTGGTTTGACTTTCTGGCCCCAAGATTTTTTCTTTTTGGCCGCGTTGTTGATCATCGCGGCGCTGGCGCTGTTCTTTTTTACTGCTCTGGCCGGCCGCCTTTGGTGCGGATTCGCATGCCCGCAAACCGTCTGGACCGAGGTATTTCTGTGGATCGAACGCCGGATCGAGGGCGATCGGCCACAGCAGATGCGTCTTTCGAAGGCACCGTGGTCCTTAAAAAAGCTCGGCATAAAAACCGCCAAGCACGGGATCTGGATTATTTTTTCACTATGGACCGGTTTTACATTTGTCGGATATTTCACGCCGACCGTTGAACTGGCGACAAAGATAGCAGCGCTTTCGACCGGACCCTGGGAGACATTCTGGGTGTTGTTTTACGGTTTCGCGACCTATGGCAACGCGGGCTGGTTACGGGAGCAGGTCTGCATATACATGTGTCCGTACGCTCGGTTTCAGAGCGCTATGTTTGATAGTGACACCCTCATCATTTCGTACGATTCGAAGCGGGGAGAACCGCGCGGCGGTCGCAGGCGGAATATCGACCCACGCACTGTGGGCTTAGGTGACTGCATCAGTTGCAAGCTGTGTGTGCAGGCGTGCCCGACCGGTATCGACATTCGCGATGGCCTGCAGTATCAGTGTATCGGCTGCGCCGCATGTATCGATGCTTGCGACGAAGTCATGCAGAAAATGCAGTACCCCAAAGGCCTGATTCGCTACACCACAGAAAACGCATTGGCAGGGTTGCAATCTCGAGTTTTGCGCCCCAGAGTCATCGTATACGGACTGGCCTTGATAGTACTACTGAGTGTCGTTGTCATCGGCATCAGTCAGCGGATTCCGGTGGATATTGATGTAATCAGAGACCGTAATTCGTTGTATCGTGAAACCAGTGACGGCTATGTGGAAAACGTCTATACCCTGAAAATCTTGAACAAAGATCACCTCGATCATTACTACGATATTACGGTGTCGGGCCTCGATGGCATGCAGATACTGTATGAACGCGACCCGGTAGTGGGATCCGGAATCGTGGCCGACCTCCCCGTGCGACTGAGAATACGACGGGATCACGCTAATCTCCAGAACGCTGATGTCGTTTTTCAAATTGTTGCGCGCGACAACCCCAGCGTTAAAGCGATCGCAACCGCACGTTTTATTGCCCCGGTAACGGAGTTCACACAATGAAGAGCGGCCGTCAACCCGCCGTTGCGTGGCAGCGCGAGCCGTTCGTGTGGTTGGTCATCGCGATTCCGATGTGTGCGGTAGTGGTTGGATTTGTATTATTAGCACTATCGCTAACGAGCTACGACGGATTGGTGACTGATGATTATTATCGTCGCGGCAAGGAAATCAATCGGGTGCTGGCTCGTGACCACTTCGCAACCAACCACAATCTGAGCGCTGGACTCACATTCGATTCAGGCGCGGAGAGATTGACGATCACACTGTCCGGCGGCGTACCTCCCGGAACACCCACGCTCCAGTTTCTGCATCCAACGCGCGAGGGCATGGATCGTACGGTTCAGTTAATCCGCGAATCGACATCGACATTCGGCGGCACGCTTCCCGCGCTTAGTAATGGACGCTGGATTGTGCAATTGGGCACTGAGCAATGGCGACTCGTGACCACCATCGGTTATCCCGTCCATGAAGTGTCGTTCGCCGCAGGAACGCGCGATGCCAAGTAGTGAACTGCCAGCCGTGACCGCGCTGCTGATGGGGTTGTTGGGTTCGGCGCATTGTCTTGGCATGTGCGGTGGTATTGTCGGTGCGATAAACACGCGCGTGCCGCGTCAGGAATGCCGCGGCCTCTCGAAACAACGGCACGTTGGAATATGGCTCGCCTATAACGCCGGACGTATATTCAGTTATGGCGTCGCGGGCGGCATCGCAGGGTACATTGGGCATCACGCTTTAGAGCTGGCGCCCGCAACAGGTGTCGTGGCCGTGGGTGGAATGGTCGCTGGTGGCTTCTTGATTGCGTTGGGACTGTATATCGCGGGCTGGTGGCATGGGCTCGCGGCGCTGGAACGGATCGGGGGTCGGTTGTGGCAGTACCTGGAACCCACCGGCCGACGCTTGATCGGTCGCCCCGGTGTCGGCCGTGCGCTCGGAATCGGGGCGATCTGGGGATGGTTGCCGTGCGGATTGGTCTATTCCGCGTTAGCCTGGGCGGCGGTTTCCGGCAACCCGCTAACCGGCACTGTCATAATGTTGGCATTCGGGCTAGGCACCTTGCCCGCGCTACTATTGGCAGGCACTGCCGCACGGTCACTGCTCGGTGTCCTGCGCGGTCCGCGCGTACGCAATGCCATTGGCATAGTGATGATCGTTGCCGGCGCCGCCGCGATATTGGGTTGGAGTCCGTTCGCAACACACCGTGATAAAACCGCCCTCGCCCAACGTGCGGATACCGAACTCGATGATAAGTCAGGGCATCTTCAGTCAAACTTTCGTCATCGGTGGAGCTACACACCGAACGCCGAAGATGCCCTCAAATAGTAGCGGTTACAAAACACTTACGGAACCTCTGATTAAGCAATAGCCGACTGCTTTGAGTCCAATATCAATCGGAGATTCCTCAGTTTAATGCACATCAACCGCGATAGTCCGCGGTTTCGCCTCTTCTGCTTTTGGTAGCACGATTTCCAACACGCCTTCGTTATAAGACGCCTTTACTCGTTTGGGGTCGACGACAGTGCCAAGATTCATACTGCGAACGTATTTACCGGAACTCCGTTCGCGGCGAATCACGCGACCGCCTTCGTCTTTGGATTCTTTGTCGGTTTTAGACTCGGCGTTAATGGTCAAAATACTGTCGCTGATCGACACCTCGATGTCCTTTTTCTTGACACCCGGTAAATCCGCCTTGACGATATAACTATCATCGTTCTCCGTTACGTCCATGGCCGGTAACAAACCCGTGGCCGGCCCCGACGCGGCCCGCATCGGCCGGAAGAACCCTTCGAAAATATTGTCCAGATCATCTCCAAACAACGCCCCTGGAAACCCAGGCTCAGTAGAACGCACCAATTTAGTCATCGCATACCTCCTATTTCGACTTGTCCTAGATAATGATTATCGCGCGATCACATCGATGCTCATTGATATGCGTCAAAAAGATAATGGATGACGTGCTGGTGTACGAAATGAGCGTCATTCCAGTAGCAGAATCAAACTGAATGACGCCATGGCGATACTGGTGATTACACCCAACACCGGCACCCATAACGGATACGAACGCACAGCCGAGCCGGGTACCTGCCGGTGTTTGATACGGATTAATGCAAGATTGATCAACGCGAATACCGCCAACAGCGCAAGGCTGGTCAGCGACGCCAGCGTCAATAATGGCGCAAATAGTGCCAGGCAGATGATCGTTACCGCCACCACGGCGGTCGCGATTATTGGCGTTTGCCGGCGCGGATGCACATAAGCAAGCGCGGCGGGCAACCAGCCATTGCGCCCCATTCCGTATAACAATCGCGAGGCCATAATAATCTGAATCAGAGCGCCATTTATGACCGCCACCACACTGATGAGCCCGATTGCTATGGCCGGCTGACCAGTGGCTTGTTGGTAGACAAGCGCCAACGGTGCATTGCTCGCGGCAAGGTCTTCGGGAGCAACGACCAGCACCGCCACCGTCGCTATACTCACGTATAAGGCTCCCGAGACGAGGAGCGAAATGAATATCGCCAGCGGCAAATTTCGACGCGGATGTTTAACCTCCTCGGCAACATTCACCATGTCTTCAAAACCGATGAACGCGAAGAATGCCAAAAACGCACCCAGTAGCACGCCCGTACTGCTGCCCATGTCCAAACCGCCCACAATCTCGTCTAAGCGAGCTGGTAGCGTGAGTAAGTCGCCGTAGCCGACCCATAGAATCAGCAGCAACCCGAGAATCTCGAATAGCGTTAATAACGCGGCCACCATTACCGATTCGCTGATACCCCATGCTGCCAGCGCCCCAAGCGCCAGCACCACCAGCACGATCGTCATCGCGGCCGGCATCGAAATAAACAATTGCAAATATCCGACAAAGCCTTTGCTGATGGTGGCCGCCGAAAACATCCCGGCGAATGCCACCAACAACCCGACCAATACAGACAGTTTAACCCGCCCGAAACCCTCCTGTACGTACACGGCTTCGCCCGCGCTGACCGGAAACCGCGAGGTAAGTTCGGCATAGGAAAACGCAGTAAAGACTACTGTTAAAGCCGCCAATACAAACGACAGGGGCGCCAGATAGCCCGCCCCGCCGGCAACTTCCCCAATCAGCACATAAATACCCGCGCCAAGGATATTGCCAAGGCCGTACAACACCACCAGTGGTAGAGACAAACTTCGCTTGAGCGCAACAGGCTCGGCTGCGGGAGCCGTGGTGGACATCCGGTAATATTCGTAATCGCGTTACATTATCGACAACAACTGGAATCGATTCTTAACTCGAGGTGGAGGTGCGAATTAGGGAATAGTAGCGAGATAGGTGGGAGATCGAATCCCGATGGCTGACTAATTGAGGCGAATAGCGCGCTTTTTGACGAAATAAAGCAACGAGCTAGCACGAGTTTCCCGCCGCTCAAATAGAGTCGCGCTAAGTTCGACAGGTTGCCTCCTCAGGACGAAAATATATAGGCGTAGAGGTCCCTATACTCGCTTTCAACACTGTCCCCGAATATAGGATCCCGCTGTTCGTCCACGCTCGACTCGATCACTAGCCAATCTTCCGTCCCTAAGCGAGCGCGGGCAACCGAAAATATCTCGGTTTCTTCAAAACGCATATGTCGATACAGTGTTGCAATGTACTCGCGCCCCGGCGTTTCAAGCGCGTCTCGCCTAATGACGTGCTCGGTAGCGGCGGCGTCCAACACAGAGCACAACTCCTGCCCTTTAACGGCTAAAACTCGATGCTCGGCGCAAAGCGTAGATATCGTAGCGCCGACGGCGGGGGCCTTTTCGAGCAACCGCGCAAACAACACGTCTTCCCTGGGGTGATGCACCTCGTCCGGATAGCGTGTCATATACTTCATCACCAACTGCATGCGTTGGAAATCCGGTGGATCCGATTTCGCAGCGGTATCGAGCTCTTCCTCAAGCACCTTCAGCAACCGCGCCATATGGCTATGATCCCGCTGCAATTTTTGGATAAGGTCGGCCATGATGTCCCTCGCTACCCCAGTCTATCAAATATCCGGTAACGCCGCTCTGGCGACTTGATGCGTATCACACATTTCCAATAAGTATTGCGAGTGCCTGAACATACCTCCGATATCATTGATTTTCATCAATAAAATAGCACGGTTTGCTCATAGAATTCAGGGAATACAACAGGCATTATCAAATAACTCTCATTTTCTCAGTTATAGACAAGCTTTGATTTCGGGGCGCCGCAAACGTTATGCGTAACTTCTCAATTACGATTGTTATAGTGGCCCTAATCGCCGCGGCAGTTTGGTTTTGGACCCGGCCACAGCCCGTTCTCGTTACCATCGAAACGGTAACGCTCGGTAGTGTCGAAGCCACCGTCGCTAATACCCGTGCCGGCACCATCAAAGCGTGCCAACGGGCAAAACTGTCACCACCGGCTGGTGGTCAGGTCAGCATACTCCCGGTCCGGGAAGGCGACCGCGTCGAAGCCGGGGATGTTTTGCTCGAACTTTGGAACGAAGACCTACGCGCCCAGGTGCGTCTGGCCGAGAACCAACGTACTGCGGCAAACGCGCATAAACAACAGATATGCCTTAACGCCGATATGGCGCAGCGTGAAACGGAGCGCTTAGCGCCGCTCCGTGCTAAGAATCTGATCTCGGCTGAGAAAGCGGATCAAACCGCCACCGAAGCGCTTGCCGCGGCAGCCGCCTGCCGCGCCGCCGAAGCCAACGCCAAAGTCAGCGACGGTCAGGTGGCGGTCTCCCGGGCGGCGTTGGCGCGAACGATATTGCGCGCGCCATTTACCGGCATCATCGCCGAACTCAATGGCGAAATTGGCGAAATCGTGACGCCGTCATCACCCGGAATTCCGACACCACCCGCCGTCGACCTCATCGATTGCAGTTGCGTCTATGTAAGTGCGCCGATCGATGAGGTCGATGCTCCGGATATTCGTATCGGCATGCGCACCCGGATTTCCATGGATGCCTTTCCCGGAACCGCACAAATAGGGTCGGTACGACGTAAGTCTCCTTACGTGTTGGATATCGAAAAACAAGCGCGGACCGTGGACGTCGAAGTTAATTTTGACGAATCTGACCAGTGTGCGACCTTGCTTCCCGGGTACAGCGCGGATATCGAAATTATTCTCGATGTCGACAAAGATGCATTGCGAATTCCCTCGCAAGCCGTACTCGAGGGCAATCGCGTTATGCTCTTGGACCAAGACGATATTATCGTCGAGCGCACTATCGAGACTGGACTCAGTAATTGGAGTTACACCCAAGTCGTGAGTGGCCTGGAATTAGGCGACCGAATTATTACCTCCGTCGATCGACCGGGCGTAGAACCAGGCACGCTCGCGGCCGTAGACGAATGATCCGACTCCGGAGCATTAATCGAATTTTCGAGGTCGGCGAGCAAACCGTTCATGCGCTCGACGACGTATCGCTAACCATCAACGCGGGCGAATATCTGTCGATAATGGGCCCCTCCGGATCTGGCAAATCCACGTTATTGAATATGCTCGGATTGCTGGATCGACCGGATTCGGGTCAATACAAGTTAGACGATATCGAAACATCGGCGCTAAATGACGATGCGCTCGCTGCGATTCGGCGCAATAAGATTGGATTCATATTTCAAGCTTTTCACCTTATCGCACGCCTAAGTGCCGCGGAAAATGTCGAGCTACCCCTAATGCTGGCCGGCCAACAGTCGAAACTTAGGCGCCATCGGGTCTTGGAAACGCTAAGCGCCTTGGATCTATCCGATCGGGCGAATCATCAACCGGCACAATTGTCGGGTGGCCAACGCCAACGAGTCGCGATCGCGCGGGCAATCGCGATGCGGCCTCAGGTTTTGTTGGCCGACGAACCCACAGGAAATCTTGACCGGCAATCCGGAAACGACGTCATTGACGTGCTGGAGGCGCTAAATCGTGATGGCTTAACGCTCTTGGTGGTCACCCATGACCCCGATATAGGCGGACGTGCTAAGCGCCGAATACGCATGGTAGACGGGCGCATTGAGTCGGACACCGCACTAGTCGCGAAACATGCGCGCGCGTGATCTTACGGTCTTTGCCCTGCACGCCGTCGGGCGGCAACGCCTGCGCTCGTCGTTATTGATCGTGGCAGTAGCGATCGGCATTACCGCCGTAATGTCCCTCACCGCGCTCGGCGAGGGGGCACGCCGATACGTCATCGATGAGTTTTCATCGTTGGGGACGAATCTGCTCATCGTCCTGCCCGGGCGCAACGAAACGACCGGCGGCGCCCCACCACTTTTGGGCGAGACCCCCCGCGACCTCACCTTGGACGACGCGCTCGCCTTGACGAGAACGCGGCTCGTAAGTCGAATTGCCCCGGTAAACGTTGGCAGTGCCGCCGTATCGGTGGGGTCGCGTGAACGCGACTCACTCGTGCTTGGCACCACACACTCGTTTACGGATATACGACAACTCAGACTATCTACCGGCCGGTTTCTGCCTGACGTCGACATGCGTCGCGCCACCCCCGTGTGCGTAATTGGCAGCAATCTACGCGATGAATTATTCGGCGCATCGACCGCGCTCGGCAATTGGTTGCGTATTGCCGATCGCCGATTTCGGGTCATCGGAGTCATAGAAACCAGCGGGCAGTCGCTGACCGTCGATCTCGACAATGTAGTCATAATTCCGGTCGCTTCGGCACAACGTCTGTTCAATACCAACTCGCTATTACGAATCCTCGTTGAAGTACCTCAAGTCGCGACATTAGATAAGGCCAAGCACACCATTATTCGCATCATTCGCGATCGCCACGATGGCGAGGACGATATAACCATAATAGCCCAAGACGCCTTACTGTCGACGTTCGACAAACTGTTTCTGGTATTGACGTTAGGGGTCGGAGGCATCGCAGCGATTAGTCTGGCCGTAGCGGGAATTCTCATTATGAATGTGACCCTGGTGTCGGTTTCGCAGCGTAAATATGAAATCGGCTTACTTAAGGCACTCGGTGCGTCACGAAACACGATTAGAACTATATTTGTCGTTGAAGCCATACTGATCACTCTGGCCGGTATATTATTGGGGCTTGTATTGGGCGTGGCCATCGTTCAAACCGCGGCTATCGGTTTTCCGCAGTTTCCGTTGGCTACACCGAGCTGGGCGGCGCTGGCCTCGATTGGTACTGCATTGGCAACCGGCACAATTTTCGCATTCATTCCTGCAGGACGCGCTGCACGCATGGACCCGGTGCAAGCGCTCGGAGGCCACTGACGGCCCGGATATTTCACGAAGGCGGATCATGTATCGGAAATCTTCTCAATATTTGAACCGTTTATGGTGCGGGGCGTCCGCACAAATTGTCCGGTCCGAATTCAGGAAAGACCAGGCGCCGCGTTTGTCGGAATCCTCGGCGCGATTGCCCCTGAACTCCGAGCCCTTCGTGAATTATCCGGGCTAGCATGACTCTCGCCGACCGAATCAGATTTGTGGCGCGCTCGCTGCGTTCACAACCGATGCGTACCGGATTAACCGCGTTGGGAATCGCGGTGGGAATTGCGGCCGTGGTATTACTGACGTCGATCGGCGAAGGAATTAATCGCTATGTACTGAACGAATTTACACAGTTTGGAACAAATCTCATCGCGGTGATGCCCGGGAAAACCAATACGTTCGGGATTTCCGCCGGCGTGTTCGGCACGGAACGACCACTCAGTCTCGACGACAGCGAAGCGCTGCGCACGATATCCGGCGTCCAGGGGGTAGTACCCGTCGTGCAGGGAAATGCTCAGGTGGATGCGGGACACCGCAGCCGGCGTACTGAGATTCTGGGCGTCGGGCCCGACGCATTTCGGGTTTGGAATGTGGGGGTAACATCAGGCCGCGGCCTTCCTCGTGATGACATACGTGCCGCACGGCCTCTGGCCATAGTGGGCCCCAAACTGGGCCGCGAACTATTCGGCAATAGTTCTCCCTTAGGAGAGATCGTACGGGTGGCGGGAACACGGTTTCGCATAATTGGCGTTCTCGAAGCGAAAGGACAGATACTCGGCTTCGATCTGGACAGCGCTATTTATGTCCCTGCAGCGCGCGCACTCGAACTTTTTAACCGCGACAGTTTAATGGAAATCGACCTGTTGTACTCCCACGAGGGATCAGCCGATCGTGTCTCGGAATCCATCAAACGCGTACTCACGCGACGCCACGGGCGCGAGGATTTTACGATTATCACCCAAGACCAGATGCTACAGGTGTTGGAGAAAATTCTCGCGATGCTGACCGGCGCTGTCGCCGCCCTTGGGAGCATCTCACTGATTGTCGGTGGCGTGGGCATCCTCACAATAATGACGATTGCAGTCGCCGAGCGCACATCCGAAGTTGGTCTGCTGCGTGCGGTGGGCGGCGAGCGCCGCGAAATAATGGTGCTATTTTTGGGAGAAGCGGTCCTACTGGCCGCTACGGGCGGATTTGCGGGACTTGCGATCGGTGGCGCCATTACCTGGATACTGTCAATCGCCGCACCCGCCCTGCCTATCCAAATCTCACCGATCTATTCGGCACTCGCGGTACTGGTGGCTGTGGTAATTGGTCTAATCACTGGAGTTGTTCCGGCCCGCAACGCGGCGCGCCTCGACCCCATTGACGCGTTACGCTCCGAGTAACCGCATCGGCAACATACAGACGCAATCGATTCTCCCCGACCACCCAATTCAGGCGGTACTTGATTCGGATCAGCGATGCATCCAGGTTGGCGTGACATCATGATCGATGAGGGAAACTGATTGCGAATGAAGGCGCGAACTCACCGGATTATGACGGCTCCAAGAAAACCCTCTCCTGCTTCACCGCCTCGGCGCGGCGCGGCAATCGTACCAACGCCGCGTGATCAACAAACAAATTCAACTAGTAGCACAAGTCGTACTGCTATGCTCTACGAAATCGAGGCTGAGACCTACACCTTACGCCATGTCACTGGGTTAGAACGAATCGATCCACGGGTGATCGATGCCATGGGGCGCATTCGTCGCGAGGACTTTGTTCCGGATTTACCGCCCGGTCGAGTGTATAGAAATCAACCGTTGTCGATAGGTTGGGGGCAGACGATCTCACAACCGTTTATCGTCGCTTTGATGACGACCCTGCTGGAGATCGACAGCTCACACCAAATCCTGGAAATCGGCACCGGTTCCGGTTATCAGGCTGCGGTGCTCGCGGAGATCGCGAGTCATGTATATTCGATTGAAACCGTTCAACCACTGGCTGACTTAAGTCGCCAGCGCTTGCAACGGCTCGGCTATGAAAACATCTCGATCCGCCATGGCGACGGCTTCGACGGCTGGCCGGAGCACGCACCCTATGACGGGGTCATTGTTACGGCAGCGGCGCGGTCTCTGCCTGAACCGCTACTCGAACAGCTCGCGACCGGAGGGCGCATCGTGATCCCGGTCGGAACCGCGGGCGAGACCCAGTGGTTGAAGGTCATTAGTAAGGTTACGTCGGAGAACATCGAGTCACGGTATGTGCTACCGGTATCGTTCGTACCGTTTATTCACTGACCCGTCGCGTTCCGCATGAAGATTTTAACGCAAAAGATGGCACGATGTGCAATTTCCGATAAGCCCGCCTACGCGGTAGTAACGGGGCGGAGAATTTTCGACGTCTTGCTTCGCGCGCCTTACCGCGAGTCGAAACTCATCAATATGTTCGTCAATTAACAAGTGGTTGGATTGTTGAGTACCTGCACCGAGAGCAATGGCCATATTATCGATTGTGTTCAAATCTTCGATTATTCGCTGGCGTTGTTTATCGCTGGGTATATCGCCAGATATCAGAATCGAGTCGATACGACGCACACTATCGGCCATCCGCATCATTGAACTGGTGATGTCGGATTTCTCCAAATAAGTGAAGGCAGGCGGATATGTTACCTTCCGAATCCAGCTACATCCTGGAAGTGCCAATAGAGCCATGACGATACCGGTAACCGCGATATTTCGTAGTTTCATTCTTACCCGGTTGTCCTCAGCGCTGAATTTACGCCTCCCACTATCAATGATTTTTGCAACTTACCGCGCTGATGTGGATCAGCCCGTGACCACATGGAAACAATTAGAAGGATTGATAACCTCTGACATGAATCATTGTTGTCATGCTGATAGACATACATTATTGAGAAAACCGTGGACATGTCGTTAGTGACCTACAAATCAATTCTAGTTCAAATTGATGACGACGCTGCGTGTCGGCCGCGCTTACGCGCTGCGGCCGAGTTAGGAGTGCGATTTGGGGCTCACATAATTGGACTCTATGTGAGGCAGGGGTTGCGTATACCCACCGCAGCCGAAATTCGCGACGGCAGCGGCTTGCTGGAGGCCCAAACGGCAGAGGCGCAACACCTTGAAAGGAAAGCCCATGCCATATTCTCGGAGATCTTGGCATCATATGCGGGACCGGGATACGAATGGCGGACCGGGGACGGTATTGCCGACGAAGCATTTCGTCGACACAGCGCCTATGTTGATCTACTTGTTGTGGGTCTGGACAAAGAACAGCCAAAAAGCTACCTGATCAGCGATGAAGTGTTGATTGGAACCGCCCGCCCGGTTTTGTTGCTTCCGAAGGACGGCGGTGATCAACCGGTCGGCCATCGAGTGGTGGCGGCGTGGCGTAACAGCCGCGAAGCCGCGCGCGCAATCAATGATGCCCTGCCGTTCCTGCACAGCGCGAGCGCCGTCGATATCGTTTCTTGCGTTCCGCCATCATCCGATACGCTCCCCACAGCCGAAAACATAGCCGTGCATCTGGCGCGCCATGGCATTAGTGCAACGACAAGCTCGATCACCTGCCCCAATTCCCACGTCGGCGCAGCAATATTGGCGAAGGTCCACGACCTACGATCCGACTTACTGGTGATGGGGGCGTACGGCCATTCGCGGCTGCGGGAAACAGTTTGGGGTGGCACTACGGACTACATCTTATCTCACCTCGACTGCCCGATATTCATGTCTCACTAAGACACGCTCTGCGACAATGAATGGCACCAGTGATTATGTTTGCACGATCCGCTCAGGCTATTGTAGAACTCAATTTCCGATCCTGCACAGAATGTAGATTGACAACAATACGGACTGAGCTAAATGAGTTGGACTAATACAAGTTGCCACGCTTGGGATTACCGCCTACTGCCCCGCGCTTTCCCTCACTGCGGTCATTGCAGCGGGTTGCAATATTCGCCAGCGAGACTAATAACTGACTTGTCTCACTGCTAATCACGCTATGGAGCGTATGGCACCTCGCAGGAAGGGAAAATGCAAATCGCTTAAGGGATTTCAAATTGTGTAAATCGACTGTTTTGTTTCCGGTCCGCGCTGGTTCTGTGCGTAATAAATCCCATCTGCTCAGATTCCTAATCTACCTATTTCTATCCTGCCTTATCGCATCATGCACCTATATCCAGAACGTTTCAAAACAGACCGAGTACTTGCGGATACAAAAGACAAGCCCGAGTCAACGAAACTTAAAACACATGATCGATAGACAGACGTTCTTTGTCTACGGTCGGATTCTTGACGAAAGGAAATTATATTCCGACCGATCTTTTGCCGTGGCGGCGTACTCGAGTCGGTACGAAAATAATGAACTCGTTGACTCCACTCACATTGCGCGCGCAGGTACGCAGTACGGTTTGAATCTACCCGATGGCCCATACGATTTGTTAGTTCTCGCAGATCAGGATCAAAATGATGTTTTTAGCCGAGAGGAGGTGGTCGGGCGGCGTCGGATTGAATTAAGCGTCGAGGCACACCCGGAGAAAGTAGCCGAAAACATCGATATCGAATTATCGGAGCAACATTCGGCTGACTGGATTATTGATATCCCAGCACCAGAAATTGCGTACTCACAAGAGTCATTGTTCTTTCCAAAAGGTTCCATTCGAAATTTGAATGATCCCTTGTTTGATTCGGATATCGCTGCACTGGGCATGTATGAACCTGCAGCATTTTTGGAAAGAGCTCCCACAATGTTTTATGCGCTAGAAGAGGACTCATACCAGGTTCCGGTGGTATTTGTACACGGAATTGGTGGTAGCGTGCGGGAATTTGCGCCGATCATCGATCGACTGGACAGACAACGTTATAAGCCGTGGTTCTTTTACTATCCCTCGGGTGAGGACTTGGACCAGCTAGCGGAAATTTTCTACAACATATTCCTGTCCGGCAATGCTGTTCCGACTAGCACGAAGCCGATGATTGTCGTCGCCCACAGTATGGGTGGGTTGGTGGTACGGGAGGCGCTGAATAAGTATCGTGGTACCAATCGCGAAAACCGGTTGGAACTAATCGTTACCATCGCGAGCCCTTTCGGTGGTCATCCTAGCGCCGCAAAAGGTGAAAAACACGGATTGTTGGTTCTGCCATCTTGGCGTGACCTGAATCCGGAGGGTATTTTTGTTGATCGCTTGTTCCGCAAACCGCTGCCGCTACACGTCAATCATCAACTTCTATACGCTTACGGCAATCCAGAGAAGCTAAAACTCGGCGAGAACAGTGACGGTGTGGTGCCTCTTTCAAGTCAGTTGCACCCCGTCGCGCAACGCCAATCCACCGGGCAATTCGGTATTAACAGTAGTCATACTGACGTGCTGAAAGATGAGGGCGCGATTCGACACGTGATCGAATCAATTCACCAAGTGAAAAATATTTATCCAGAATCCCATATCGAAATTCTAATGACGGGGGGATACGATGTTGGCTTTGATAGTAGCTATAGTGACCGAGAAAAGTACTTTATACGCAAAATGGGAAGGTATTTGTCGGCACTGGCGAACGGAATACTGGATTCTTTGGGGGATCCGCTTCTGGAACACTTTGTGATGGCATCGCAGGGTAAAGTTCAGGCCAAGACTGACCCAGAGGTGGCATGGTTGAAATTCATCAAGGACTACCCGCACTACAAGGAATAGCGTGATGGAGGCAACTCGACGCGCAATCGCCTACGCGGTAGCTCGTTACAAAG
>JAOTWM010000598.1 GCA_029862885.1 Gammaproteobacteria bacterium | reverse complement strand
AGTGAAAATATCGTCAGTGACATAAGGATCGGCGAGTGTATCGTGCCGGCTCGGGTTCGATAATGTTGCGGATTCGGTTCGATGCACGAGCCGTTCGTCGAACTCGTGGTGGCCGCCGATATGATCGAAGTGCGTATGGCTTGCGACTGATAGGCAACGCTTGCCAGTGAGTTGTGATACGTGCGCGCGAAGAGCCACAACCCCCATACCGCTGTCCACCAACATATCGGCGTCGCGACCATGAACATGCCAGATGTTGCAGCGATAGAACGCTTTGATGTACGGCTCGAATATTAACGACACACCGTCGTCCACGTGTTCAATCGAATACCAAACTTCGGGTGCAATTCGTTTCATCATTCGGATTGAATTTTGCCATGATTAAATAGTTATGTGCATCTCATTTGGGCGGCAAGGCATTTGAATAAAGGCCATTGACAAGTTCAGCTATGGCCTCGGGTCGGGGGCGTGTCGATAGCTCGCCATGGTTCATGGGTAATGTGTTGTTGCGGTCGGCCGATGTATGATGTGTCTTAGCGACTGTTGCTGAAGCGATCGAAGGCTTGACCGCTTAGATTTTTTTGAATGCACGTCGACCGTGCATCGAACAGTTCTCGGACGTACCTGTCGAGGATACTCTTGAAGTTTTCGATGCTCTTCGGCCTGGTTTGGAAGTGGCAAGGTTGAAAAAACGCAAAGGCATTTCCGTCAGGTTAAGGGCGCCGCAAGAATGGCGGCCCAGAAAAGTTCGGATTTATCTGGAGTAAATTCTCGATAGTGCTAATAACCTACTGAATATTAGACGTAAATTCTTCTAGAAGTGAACAGTATGAAGGTTGAATCGGCACTACTGCGCCGAATTCCGCTAGGGCGCACTTTGAATGACGTACGCATGCGGACCGGCGAATACGGATAATGACTCGAATTCACCCGGGTTGGCTGCTCGCCTCGTTAATGGTGTTGGTGATTGCAAGCGTAATCTGGGCGCTTGCGGCGGGTAGCGTATCGCTCGCCTGGTCGCAACTCGCCGGTATACTGGCAGGCGATTCGACGTTGGCCGGTTACGACGTTGTCTGGCGGTTGCGTTGGCCACGAATTGTAACGGGGTTTTTAGTGGGCGGCATGCTCGCGCTTGCGGGTGCACAAATGCAGGTGTTGCTGCGAAACCCGTTGGCCGATCCGTATATCTTGGGTGTATCGGGTGGCGCAGCAGTCGGTGCATTGCTCGCGTTGTTGATGGGTGGTGGGCGCGGGGTAATGGCGATCATGACGGCAGTGGGTGCGTGTGCGTCTGTATTTATCGTGTTTGGTCTGGCGCACGGCCGTGGCAGTTGGTCGTCGACGCGTTTGTTGCTGACGGGTGTGGTGTTGGCAGCGGGGTGGGGCGCGTTGATTAGTTTTATGCTTGCAATCGGTCCGGACGGTACGCTTCGCGGTATGTTGTTTTGGCTCATGGGGGATCTTGGTTACAGCAGTCCGTCCGTGTGGAGCGTAGCGATCCTGGGTGTGGGTTTGGCAGTGTCGGTATGGCTCGGGCGCAGTCTGAATTTGCTGGCCTACGGCGACTTGCAAGCGGCGGCATTAGGGGTGCCGGTATTTCGGGTTCGGTTAATTTTGTATTTCGTGGGTTCATTACTGGCGGCCGCGGCGGTGATGTTGGCCGGTAGCGTGGGTTTTGTGGGTTTGGTGGTGCCCCACGCGCTGCGCCTGCTCGGTGCCGGGGATCACCGCGTATTGTTCCCGGCGGCGGTGTTATTGGGTGGGGGGTTTTTAGTGGTGGCGGATACGTTGGCACGTACTGTTTTGGCGCCGCAGCAAATTCCGGTTGGAGTGGTGACCGCGTTTATCGGTGTACCGGTGTTTCTGGTACTGTTGTATCGGGGTGGAAAGGGCCTTTGAGTATGGGTTTATTGGTCACGGAAAATCTTCGTGTTGACATCGCGGGCAAGTGTGTCTGCGACGCCCTGTCCCTGAGCATCGATGCGGGGCAGATTTGGGGTGTGTTGGGCAGCAACGGGGTGGGCAAATCGACGTTACTGCATACCCTGGCAGGATTACGCGAGCCGGGCCAGGGCAGCGTCCGGCTCGATGGACACGAATTGGCGACATGGACCCGCGCCGACGTCGCGCGGCGTGTCGGCGTGGTGTTTCAGGATAATCCCGATCCGTTCCCGACCACGGTGTTGCAGGCCGCGTTGATCGGCCGTCATCCGTTTTTGCGCGCCTGGCAATGGGAGAGCGATGCGGATCGCGAGCGCGCGTTGGCGGCATTGCGCGCCGTGGGCATTGATACGCTCGCTGATCGCATGGTGGGTACATTGTCTGGCGGCGAAAAACGCCGCCTGGCAATCGCCACGGTGTTAACCCAGGCACCGCAACTGTTCCTTTTGGACGAACCGATCAACCACCTGGATCTGCACCACCAGATTGAACTCTGCAAATTACTTGCGACGTATTGCCGCGAGCGCAATACGGGCATGGTAATGATCGTGCACGATCTAAATCTTGCGGCGCGATTCTGCGATCACTTATTGATGTTGTTCGGCGATGGCTTGACCCGGCACGGTACGGCCGACGCATTGCTCGATCTCGATGTTTTACAGCGCCTGTATGAACATCCCATTACCGCGATCGAAGACGGCCCGCACCGCGCTTACATCGCGTTGTGATCGTTTGCGGTGCTGCAATCGCTATTGACTCCGTACCACCCGATCCGTAAAGTCGCACCACCTTTGTGTTTGGTGCCTGAGTTCGCATTCGTGAGCGCAGGTGAATCGGGAAGCCGGTGCGTCTTAAAGACAATCCCGGCGCTGCCCCCGCAACGGTAAACGAGTAAACAATCGGCATCACGCCACTGCCAGCGCCATATAGCGCGGTGGGAAGGCGCCGCTTGGGGAAGTGCCCGCTCGTGAGCCCG
>JAOTWM010000066.1 GCA_029862885.1 Gammaproteobacteria bacterium | reverse complement strand
CGCACAAGCGGCGGCATGCGCCCTGATCAACAACTAAGAGGCTAGTTCGGGCCGGTTTGCAAACTCACAAAGCGCCTCGGGATTAGCCAGGGCTTCCTTATTGGTCACGGGCTCGCCATGCACCACCTTGCGCACTGCCAATTCCACGATTTTGCCGCTCTTGGTTCGCGGTATATCGGCAACTTGAACAATTTTGGCAGGCACATGTCGCGGTGTCGTATTGCTACGGATTTTCGCCCTGATGGCGGCGGATAGTGCGTCGTCCAACACTAGGCCGTCTCTCAACCGTACAAACAGCACGACACGGGTGTCGCCGTCCCACCTTTGGCCGATCACCAGACTTTCCACGACCTCGTCTATCTTCTCGGCTTGCCGGTATATTTCCGCCGTGCCGATGCGCACACCGCCTGGGTTCAATACGGCGTCGGAACGACCGTAGATGATGAATCCACCGTGCGCGGTTGACTCCACATAATCGCCATGGCACCAGATACCTGGAAATTTTTCGAAATAAGCCGAGCGGTACTTATGACCACCTTCGTCGTTCCAAAATTCTATCGGCATCGATGGGAATGAATTAGCACAAGCCAACTCGCCCCTTTCGCCAGGTGCTAACGGCTGGCCGGCATCGTCGAGCACCTGGACATCCATTCCTAGGGCCGAACATTGAATTTCGCCACGCCACACCGGGCCATTAGGATTACCGCCAACAAAACAGGAAATGATATCGGTGCCGCCCGATATAGAAGACAAACACACGTCGGATTTTACGCTTCGATATACGTAGTCGAACCCTTCCGGCGCAAGTGGCGAACCAGTCGATAGGATCGTCTTTACCGAGCTTAAGTCGTGACGCGAAGCCGGAGCAATTCCGGCTTTGGCCGCCGCGTCAAGAAACTTTGCCGACGTTCCAAAGATAGCGACTCGTTCCTGTTCTGCATAATCGAACAACGCATTGCCGTCGGGATAAACCGGCGACCCGTCGTACAGTATCAACACGGCCTGCGACGACAATGCTGACGCCAACCAGTTCCACATCATCCACCCGCACGTCGTAAAATAAAAAACCCGATCGCCGGGATGGATGTCGCAGTGTAATTGATGTTCTTTTAAGTGTTGAATTAACGTGCCGCCGGCGCCGTGCACTATGCACTTCGGCACACCCGTGGTGCCGGATGAATACAAAATATATAGCGGATGATTAAACGGCAGCTGTTCAAACTGAAGCGGGATCGATGGGCGCGCCAATACTGCATCGCGATGCAGCTGCGCAGCGGGAATCGCTTGGATCGAGGGTTCATCGCTGATATATGGCACCACGATAACGCGCTGCAGACCCTCCAGACGCGCCGCAATTTCCGTTAATTTCGACAACGTTTCGTGGGCTTTGCCGTTGTAGAAATAACCATCAACACCAATCAGAACCTTCGGCTGGATCTGCCCAAAGCGATCGATAACGCCTTGCACACCAAAATCCGGCGAACATGAGGACCAGACGGCGCCGATCGCAGCCGCGCCAAGCATCGCCATCATGGTCTCCGGCATATTCGGCATATACGCCGCGACACGATCACCGGGTTTGACTCCGGCGTCGAGGAACGCTTGCACCCACTGCGACACTTCGGCACGCAATTCGTCATGGTTTACTTCGCGAGCGACGCGATCTTCGCCCCGGAATACGATCGCCGGCCCGGCGGTGCCACGCAGCAAATTTTCCGCAAAATTCAGACGCGCCTCCGGGAACCACCGGGCACCGGGCATCTGCTCCTTGTCCCGTACGGCGTCTGTGCCGGGCGTGGATGCGATAATGCCCGTAAACGACCATAACGCTCGCCAGAACGCCTCGGAAGCATCGACCGACCACTGATGTAGCCGTGCGTAATCGGCCACCGGTTGCCCGGTTTCGGCTTCTACCGCACGCATGAAGGCGGTCAAGCGTGTATTATTGACTCGAGAGGACGAGGGCGACCAGATTGGTGTTGTCACAGCATTTCTCCAGGGAACATCTGACTAATTCTGGGCGAGCGGGTCTGAGAGTCAAAATTGCTCGAATCATGGCGTCCCAATTTGATAAATACGGGGCCGGCCATAGCCTGGCTATGGTCAGGATTCGCAACGCTGAAGCGGCTAATTTTGGACTCAGGGCAACCGATCATGAATTAATCAGAGGTTCCTTAATTTGACTATGACGGCCCCGTGCGACAACGACTGGCCACGACTTCGTTCCGGAATTCGCACAATTGTGGTTCAAGACTTCCTATAATTGCAACGAAAACCAATTGACTATTTCACCGATACTGGAATCAATCCGCTTATGAATCCGGACGCCACCGAAACCACTCAATCGCTGATCGATAAACTGGTTAACGAATCCCTTGGCGATCTGCCGGCCGAATGGGCACCACAGATCAAGACCTTTATCCGCCAGTACTTCCGCCGCATCGCTCCGGACGACCTAGCGACATTTAGCCTGCTCGATTTACGCGGCGCCGCGCTATCGCATTGGCAATTGGCACGACAGCGCGTCGCCGGCCAAACCAATATCCATGTCTACAACCCGAATTTTGAACACCATGGATGGCAATCTACCCACACCATCGTCGAAATCGTTACCGATAACATGCCATTCCTTGTCGATTCTGTATCGATGGCATTGGGCCGCCTGGATTTGACGATTCATTTAACGATCCATCCTGTCGTACGCATTGAACGAGATGATAGTGGCCGGCTGCTACAAATCGTGGATCACGACCCCGATAATTCCGAATCCGGCAGTGACTCCTTAATGCACTTTCAAGTCGACCGTCAAACCGAGGCGGCGGTGCTCCATAGTATTGAGTCCGATCTACGCACAGTGCTGGAAGACGTCACCCGAGCGACGACGGATTGGGCCGAGATGCGGTCGCGGATATTAGATATCGTGACCGAGCTGGAGGATCGCCCACCGGCGCTCGACGCCGATGTGGTCGCCGAGGCGTGTGCGTTTCTCCGCTGGATTGAAGCCGATCACTTTACCCTGCTCGGGTACTGCGAGTGCGGTCTCAACAACGGTACATTGACGCTAACTCCCGGATCGACCCTCGGAATCTTGCGCGATGTCGCAAATAGCGTCGACATACTACCGATAAACAGCCCGGATTATGGCAAGCACCACCGCTTGTTAGCCGTAACCAAAGCCAATCGTCGCTCGACGATACATCGCCGCGCTTACATGGATTATATCGGCGTCAAACGCTACGGCTCCGATGGCCAAGTTGACGGCGAACGTTGCGTCCTTGGGTTGTTTTCTTCCGCCGCCTATAACCGGAATACCCAGGACATTCCATTATTACGCCAAAAAACCGAACGAGTACTGGCGAAGAGTGGCTTGCCGGCAGCGGGACACGCGGCGAAGGCGTTGCAGAACATTTTCGAGTTCTACCCGCGCGACAGCCTGTTCCAAATAAACGAGAGCGAGTTATTCGATATATCAATGGGTATTCTTGGTCTCCAGGAGCGGCAGCAGATAAAGCTGTTTACCCGGCGTGACAACTACGGTCGATTTTATTCATGTCTGGTTTATGTTCCGCGTGACCGCTACAACCGCGAAGTGCGCATCCGCATTCAGAATATTTTTCTCGAAGCGTTCAACGGTACGGACGTCGAATTCAACACCTACTTTTCCGACTCGGTGCTGGCTCGAATTCACTATTTAATCCAAACCGAGCCTGGTGTTGAATTGGGCATCACCAATAAAGAACTCGAGAAAAAAATCATTGATGCGGCGCGTTCTTGGCAGGACGATTTGCGCGATGCATTGATCGAGAAATTTGGAGAAGAAAAAGGCAACCGTTATTTTCGCCGCTATAGTAACGCCTTTCCATCCGGATACCAGGATGACTTTCCGGCACGTGCCGCCGCATTTGATATAGAGCGCACCGAATCAACACTCGAAAGCGGTGAATTAGGCATAAGCCTGTACCGACCTCTACTGGACACCGATGGAGGTGTACGCCTCAAGCTGTACTCAAAGGACAACGCAGTATCACCATCGGACGCCCTGCCAGTTATTGAAAACATGGGCCTAAAGGTATTGACGGAACGCCCCTACGATCTGCACCTTCGCGACGGTGAGGTCGTTTGGATTCATGAATATTGTCTTGTCCATTCACACGGCAAGGCCATTGATCCGGACCGATCCGGCGAGAGTTTTCAGGAAGCGTTCGGGAGTATATGGCGCGGCGATGCCGAGAACGACGGTTTTAACCGACTGGTGCTCGGAGCGGGATTGAGCTGGCGTGAAACCGCTATTTTAAGGGCCTATTGCAAGTATCTGCGGCAAATTCGAATTCGCTACAGCGAAGCTTATATGGTCGATAGCCTGGCTACAAATCCCAATATGGCCGGGCGCTTGGTGAACCTTTTCCATGCATATTTCGACCCGGCATTAGTGGACAATTTCGAAGCGGGTTCCGCAGAACTCTTGAAATTTATCGACGAGCGACTAGAAGCAGTGGCGAATCTCGATGAAGATCGTATTCTGCGTAGTTTTTTAAATGTAATTCAGTCGACGATTCGCACCAACTATTATCAAACTGATAGTGAAGGTAAGCCGAGATCGTATATGTCGTTCAAGATTGATCCAGCTCGCATTACCCGGATGCCCGACCCACGTCCGATGTTTGAAATATTCGTCTATTCGCCGCGCACCGAGGCGGTGCATTTACGTGGTGGACGCGTCGCGCGCGGCGGCCTGCGCTGGTCGGATCGTCGCGAGGATTTCCGTACTGAAGTGTTGGGGTTGGTCAAAGCACAAATTGTGAAAAACGCGGTCATCGTACCGGTCGGATCAAAGGGCGGATTTGTCGTCAAGCAACCGCCACCAGGCGGCGATCGCGAAGCTCTGATGCAGGAAGTGGTGGATTGCTACAAAACTTTCATCAGCGGCATGCTTGATGTCACGGACAATTTGTGCGGCAACGATGTCATACCACCGAGTGACGTGGTGCGCCACGATGGCGACGATCCCTATTTGGTCATCGCCGCCGACAAAGGAACGGCAACACTTTCGGACATTGCCAATCAAGTCGCGATCGAGTATGGCTATTGGCTTGGTGACGCATTCGCGTCCGGTGGTTCTATCGGATACGACCACAAGAAAATGGGTATTACCGCGCGCGGTGCGTGGGAATCGGTGAAACGACATTTTCGTGAACTCGGTGTCGATATTCAAAGTACGCCTTTTACTGTGATCGGCATCGGCGATATGGCGGGCGATGTATTCGGAAACGGCATGCTGCTATCGCCCCACATCAAACTAGTGGGCGCATTTAATCATGAACACATTTTTCTCGACCCCGATCCCGACCCGGCAGTCAGTTTCGCCGAACGGCAGCGCCTGTTCGATTTACCGCGGTCGGCATGGATCGACTATGACAGTACAATCATTTCCCCCGGTGGCGGTATATTTCCACGTAGTGCCAAGTCCATCACATTGACACCTGAAGTTCAGAGCATATTGCGCATCAAAGCCGATAAAATGACGCCGAGTGAGCTCATCAATGCCATGCTCAAGGCGCCTATCGACTTGCTCTGGAACGGCGGCATCGGCACCTACGTAAAAGCGGCGACCGAAGGACACGATGAGGTTGGTGACCGTTCCAATGACACCGTGCGGGTCAACGGCAAAGAATTGCGATGCCGCGTAATCGGCGAAGGCGGCAACTTAGGCATGACCCAGCTCGGGCGCGTCGAGTTCAGCCGCAATGGCGGCTATTGCTACACCGACTCGATCGACAATTCAGCCGGGGTCGATACCTCCGACCACGAAGTCAATATCAAAATCTTGCTGGACAGTCTTGTAAGGGACGGCGATATGACTGCCAAACAGCGTCACCAACTATTGACTGAAATGGAAGACGAGGTCGCGCAGTTGGTACTACGCGATAACTACGGGCAAACCCAGGCAATTAGTGTTGCGGCCGCGCATGCACCCACGTTACTTCCAGAGCACGCGCGTTTTATTCGCTCGCTGGAGCGGCGCGGTCGGCTGGATCGGGGACTCGAGTTTTTACCTGACGAAGAAGCGATCGCCGAGCGCCAAGCAAATCACCAGGGGCTGACCCGACCGGAGCTCGCAATTTTGCTGTCCTACAGCAAAATTCAGCTCTATGACCGGTTGATTCAATCCGATGTTCCGGAGGATCCATTCCTGCATAACGATCTCGGCAGTTACTTTCCGAAGGTGCTGAGCGAGAGGTATTTGGGGCCAATGTCGCAACATAAGCTGCGGCGCGAGATTGTTGCCACCCATATTACCAATAGTATGGTCAATCGCGTCGGACCGACATTTGCGTTTCGTCTGTCCGAGGTAAGTGGTGTGGACTATGGGGATATCGCTCGCGCCTATACGGCGGCACGACAGATTTTCGGATTGCGTTCGACATGGAAACGAATCGAGGAGCTGGATAACGTGGTTCCGGCCCAAACCCAAATCCAAATGCTTATGGATGCCGGGGGATTAATCGAACGCGCTACGTTATGGCTATTACGCAATCGACGCGCACCTATCGATATTGCTAAAACTGTAGATTTTTTCGAAGACGGCGTCGCCGAACTCATTGCAAGCCTGCCCAAGCCACTGGCCGCCGAAAACCGTTTGCGTTTGAAGAAGAGGGCTAAAAAACTCGTAGCGGATGGCGTACCGACAGCGCTTGCGACGGAGGTCGCCGGATTCGTATCAATGTCGTCGGCACTAGACATAGTGGATGTTGCCAAAACCACGGATCGCAAGATCGTCGATGTCGCGAGCATCTACTTTATGCTGGGGGCGAAACTGGAATTCCTGTGGCTGCGCGACCAGGTAGCGGACTTACCAGTTCGTAATAAGTGGCATTCGCTCGCAAAGTCCAGCGTACGCAGCGACCTGCACAACCAGCAACGCGAATTGACCGCCGACGTGCTCCGCACCGACGACTCCGGGCGGCCGCAAACAATCGTGGATAAATGGGTCACTCAAAACCAGTCCGCCTACGATCGGTTTACGCAGTTAATCGCCGAACTCAAGGGGCTATCCCAGGTAGATTTCGCGATGCTATCGGTTGCGCTTAGCGAATCGCAGATTCTCCGCAGTGCCGTGGAGTAAACATACAGTGGCCGCTCAAGCCGCAACCCGTTCGAATGGATACTTTGGAGCATGGATGTGACCAATCTGCCCCGGCATCAAAGCCAGCGGAACATCTAGTTCCAGTGCGATTGGCAAGTGATCCGAAAACCGGTGATCCAGCACGTCCGCTGTGATTACACCGATATCCGGCGACAACAAGACATGATCGATATTGCGGGTTGGCCGCCAACTCGGAAACGTATTAGTAGCGGGTAACGCCTCTCGCAACCTGCCGGTGCCCAGCAGTGGTTTCAATTCAGGGCTCTCAGTTGTGCAATTGAAATCGCCCATCACAATTACATGCCGGAACCCGCGGATAAGGCTCGCGATATAGGCAATTTGCTTAGTACGGGTGCGCTGACCTAATGCCAGATGCGCGATCACTACGAGCAACGGTTCCGTATCGCTTTCGAAGCGAGCCATAAGGGCACCACGGCCTGGTATCCGCCCCGGAAGGCGCACTTCGCGAACGTCGCCAAACGGCATCCGACTCAATGCACCGAGGCTATGGTGCGCCAAGTTTCCGAGCCGGCGATTGGTTTGGCTGTACCAACACGGAAATCCGCTACGCTGTGCTAGAAATTCGGTCTGATTGATAAATCGACTGCGCAGGCTTCCACCGTCCACTTCTTGCAGTCCCACTAAATCGAATGCTTTGGCAAGGGCAGCGATACCGTCCAAGGTGTTGTGTTGCTCGCGATGTGGCAACAAGTACCGCCAGCTTTGTGTCAAGTATTCGTGGTATCCATTGGTGCCAATTCCGACTTGAATATTGTAGCTCAGCAGACGTAGTGGAGTAGTCATGGAAGATACGCAGTATTACTCGGTGAGATCCCTAATAGACTGGGCAGCCAGGCCGCCGACTCGATAATTGACTATCCCATGATGGCCCAAGCGACCGGGCCGCGCAAGGTACGGGCCGTAACGTAGACAATAGTTTACATTTGGGATTGACGTGATCGACTACGACGACGGATGGATCGGCAATTGTTTGGTTCCTTACACGGCGTACTGTAGGGGCAATGCAGTTGTATATTTGATCCGTTCCATCGCAAAACTTGAACTCACATCGGTGATGTCAGCCTTCGCGATGAGCCGCTTGTAGAAATCGTCATACGCCGGGATATCGGGAACGACAACCCGCATCAGATAATCGATCTCGCCGCTCATTCGATAAAACTCCACAACCTCCGGGAACTCCGTGACTGCTTTAGAAAAAGATGCGAACCACTTGGCATTATGTTGGTTGGTCTTTATGGCGACAAAAACGTCGACGCCGAGATTCAATTGATCGCGATCGAGCAATGCAACATGCTTGCGGATAATTCCCGCCGCTTCCAATCGTTGAATCCGGCGCCAACACGGCGTCGTCGTCAAGCCGACACGATCCGCGATCTCCGCCGTGGTTAGAGCGGCGTCCTCTTGAATGCACTGCAGAATACGTCGGTCAATTCGATCCATCGCTAATTACTATTCTCGATATAACTATCGAGGAGCGAAAACCAAACTCGCAAAACTGAAATGGGACAGTGGATCGACCCTAATTAATTTCAGTTTCCTCCGGAAGCGAAATACCTAGGGCCTGCAACAACTGACCGGTGCCCACTAGAATTCGATACTGTGCGAATAGGCCGGTAAAATCAGAGTTTAGCAGTTCTCTCTTTGCGTCAATCAGCTCGTTTTCGATGTCAAGCAAGTCGAGCAATGTGCGCTGTCCGATGTTGAACTGCGTCTTGTAGGCATCGCGTGTCTTAATGCTTGATTCGACCCGCTGCCGAAGATGTGCCGATAGCGTTTGATTTGCCTCATACGCAATCCACGAAAGACGCACACTCTGAACAACCTGCCGATGCGAGTTATTGCGAATTTCGCGGGCTTCCTCCACTTCGGCAGCAGTTTGTTTAATTCGTGCCGCATCAAAGCCTCCGCGGTAGAAATTGTAGCGCATTCGCAACAATACGCCGTAATCGTCGTGGTCCCCCTGCAGACCGTCCAGATCTTCCCGTACTCCGGTAAATACCTCCAGATCGATCCGCGGATAGTAGCCGTTTCGTGTGCCTTCATGTTCGGCAATATTCGCGTCGACGTCGGCCGTGGCAGATTTTAGGACCGGATGATATTCGACAGCCAATTCCATTGCTTCATCTATCGACGATGGTAAACGGTCGGTAGGCGGGACCGGGCGCTCAAGATCTCCCGGAAATTCATTTACAACGCGATGGTAATCCGTCTCTGCATCAATGAGATTGAATTCGTCCGAAATAACACTTGCCTGAGCCAGGGCAACTCGACTCTCAACCTGATCGCTATCGGATTTCCGACCTACGCCGGAAGCGCTGCGCGCCTTAATCTGATCGTAGATACTCAAATGAGCCGCAAGATTTTCTTTTGACAACTCAAGAAGCTGCCTCCGCCTCAGCACTTCAAGATAAACGTCGATCGCACTAAGACCTGTGCGCTCGGAGACATCGTACAAAGCGTAGGCGGCGGATTCGATTCGTGCCTCTTGACGGTCTGCGTTGTTCTTAGTCGCGAATCCATCAAATAGCAGTTGACGCGCCTGAAGCTCGATTTCCCTTCGCGTTAGATCTATGTCGTTGAACCCCTGAGCACGGGTCGAGGGGGTATCGTTGTTTTCTCGACCCACTACCGCGACTAGATCTAACTTCGGCCGATAATCACTCCGAGCTTGCACGAGTTCTTGGTCTCGTACTAGTCGTTCGTGCCTTAACGCTAAGACTTCTGGGTTTGACTCAAGCGTTGTGCTGACAACGTTTTCGAGCGTCGCTGCCGCTGCCGACCCTTGCCACGCAACCCCTAATAGAACACACAGCCATCCAATAGCTAGATATCGCATTGTTAACCCCCATTTTCCTGATAAATTGCGGAATATCCCGTTTAACACGGCCAAAATTACAGTTGCAGCCTATTCCACACTATGGCATAAAATGTCGATATATAATTATAGTACGATAAACTGATGTCGTGGGAGCCCGTTTATCCGGACGACGATTTGTAGCGGAAACAACCGCTAAATGATGGGAGATTGAGCCAATGCTCGTGGAAAATACCCATACCCGACAATTCAGACCTGTGTGATTAGATCGCCCAGACCGATTGAGCCGACAGCGACTATATTATTTCTATCACCTAACCCCATTAGGAATCTTACATTTATGCCAAATGACAAATCGATGCCCGGTGAATCCACAGCACGAGTCGCCTATGACCTGATGAAACATATCGCCGACGATGAAAAAGATGTGACGAAAGATCGGAAATATTGGTTGACACTGTATCGTCAATGTCGGAAGGCGACTGATGGCACGGCCCTAGTACATGTGCTAAAAGAAGATTAGGATTGGTGGCTTACTTAACACTTGCCGAGTTCAATTTGCGCAGCGGCGATCGATTCTGTTGCTAATATTGCTCTACAGGCGCTAACTTGTGTTATCCCCGTGTGTGTGCCGAAGCAGGCTCACTACCGACGCGGGGTGCCGTCCAATAGAACACGACTTCGTTGGTACAGAATGGTGCATTCCGAACTACGTACGTATCGCTACATAAACGACCGGGACGCGAGTTCGCCCTAGAGCCAATCGCAAGATAATCGAATACAGCGGAGACCAGGCAAGAAGGATCGAAACAGCGGACGACTCCAGGGACGAAGGAGGTACAAGTCCACGGAAGTACGAAGTAGAGCGAAGCAAGGTGCCAAAGCCTAGTGTACGTGGCGGTACATGAGCATCGTGATCCCCCCATTATTTGACAGCGGCTAGTAGTCGAGATCTAGCCCGGATAATTCATGAAGGGTTCGGATCTCAGGCGAAATCGGGCTAAGGAGTCGGTGCGATCGTCCGCCGATCCATAGCCGTAGCTATGGATCAAGAGGGATCGTACCGAATACGACGCCTGATTTTTCCAGAGATCCGAACAGGACAAACTGTACGGAGGCCCCAGATCCCAAAGCATTGTGTAACCGGTTCAATTCGTGTGAAGATTCTTGATTCATGGTCGGCCTTCGTGAAATATCCGGGCTAGCGACCATCTCGAGGCGCGCATCGATCACGTGCTTAGAGGCTCAGTTCCAGATAGAAATGCCCTGTCGCGTCGCAACCGCGCTGCACCATGTCGTCGAAAGTATCGGGGGTCGGGAACCTTTGTTTGAGCAGTGTCGTTAGTTCGTCGAATTCGGCTTCTGTCGCCGGGCGAGGTCGGAAGTCGGTTATGCGGTTGTCGGTGACGATGGGCAGAAGCTGCAACCGCTTGGCCATGCCATCACCTTTGGGCTCGATCGCCAATCGAGCGACCAGGCTGTAGGGCGGCGCGTTGAACTGGGCATAGCGTCCAGCTGAGTTGAACATGAAGTTGCCCAGGCTGTAGACGACCCAGCGGTCGCCCTGTTTCTCGATTTCCTGGACCATATGGGCGCCGTGGCCAACGATCACATCGGCTCCTGCGGACAGCAACTCTCCGGCCAGATGTGTTTGACGTTTGGTGCACCACTTGTAGTTTTGTCCCCAATGTGGAAACACCATGACCAGCGCATCGGGCAGCGCGTTTTTTACCTCGTCGATGCTACGACCGATTGTCGTAGCATCCAGCGGATTGAGTCCGCCGCGCCTGTTCGTGGCATAAGCGTGGTGCGACGCCTCCTTTCTGGCCGGCGTTTCGAATGTAGCGATAACGGCAAGCTCAAATGGCCGGCCGGCCATATCGGCTTTGATCACGAACGGGCGTCCGGCCGCCTCCAAATCGGCCCCGGCGCCAAATGCGGTGAGGCCGCGTTCCTTCAACACCGCCAAGGTCTGGTCAAAGCCGGCTGCACCGTAGTCAAAAGTATGGTTGTTGGCCAACCCCACCACCTTGATGTTATTGGCCAACAGATGGGTCGGGGTTTTTTCTGTGTCAGCCCAGTGCACCCACGACTTCTTACCCGCGAATGGCGACACCTTCAAATCGGTAACCGGTGTCTCCAGGTTGGCCACCACCAGATCGGCGCTGTGCAACAAGTTGCTCAGTTCCGCTAATGGAGCGTCGTAGCCGCGCGTCTTTAAAATGTTTTCGACCCCGCGAGCTTCTCTACTTTCTTGATAGTTCTCGCCGAACCCGGTGTCGCCGAGGAAGAGGATTTCCAGCCGGGCCCCGTTCTTGCCACTTTTTAGTAGGCGCGGGCTTTTGGGCCCGGCGTAGTTCGTTGTCGGTACGGCGTCCATGGGCTGGGCTGGTGGCGGTTCCGTCACCGCACGCGCCGAACGGGGGGTGGAAGCGGCGGTGTCGGGCGCTGATGGTGCCAGAACCCGGGTTTCGCGTGCCGCGTCCATGATCGTGTCGATGATGTGCTCCAACTGAGCTGGCGTGCGCCGCGAGCCCTTGACCCAGACGATATCGCCTGGGCCGAGCGTTTGGGCCACGGCTACGGCGATGGCGCGCGGGTCTTCTGAATGCTGGCCCGGGATGTCAGGGCCGAGGGCGTCGCGCAAAGGTTTGATATCGGCGCCGATCGTGAACAATATGTCGACGCCGGCGTCTTTGACCGCTGGCGCCAGACCGGCATGGAATTTCGGAGAATTTTCGCCCAACTCCTTGATCTCACCCATCACTGCAATGCGCCGACCACCGGGGGATGGGCGCATCATTTTGAGCACCGAAAGGCCGGCTTCGGCCGAGGCTGGATTGGCACTGAACGTATCGTCGATCAGCTCCCCCGTTCCATCGTCGAAAGTGAGGATGTAACGCTCGTTACGCTGACCCAAGCGCGGCAGATCAACCACATCGTTCACCGCTTTACGCCAGTCGCCACCGGCCGCGTGCAGCGCGGCGAGTGCGGCGAGGCAGTTCATGATCATATACGCGCCCGGCTGGGGCACTTCGAACTCCACGCGCTCGTCCAGGATTGAGGCCACTGCGTGACTGCCGTCGACGCTCAACTCGGCATTGAGAAGGCGGAACTGGCTCTCCGGCGCTTCGCCGAATGTCAAGACATTGACCACACCTTTTTTTTGGGCATTGTCGAGCAGGCGTTGGAATAACGGCGAATCGCGGTTGAGCACCGTGGTGCCGCCCGGCTCCAGGCCTTCGAACAGCAGGCATTTCTGATCGGCCAGATTTTCCAGCGTTTTGTATAAGTGCAAATGGTCCGCGTAAATGTTGGTAATCACGGCTACGTGGGGTCTGAGAATTTGAGCTTTTTTAGCCGTCACTTTCGGCATGTCCACGGCGAACTCGTAGACCCCGAATCGAACGTCTGGCGGCGTTTCGGCAAGCATCAAAGGCACACCGGGGCCATGGTTGTAATTCTTACGGCTGGATTTGGTTTTGCCTTGTCTGCTTAACAGAAAATGCGTGAACTCCTTGGTGGTTGTCTTGCCTGCACTGCCGGTGACCGCGATAACCTTGCCAGTGAGACGATCCCGGGCCGCCTTGCCGAAGAGATCCAGAGCCAGCCTCGTGTCATCGACCAACAACACCGGCTGATCGCCCTCGTACTTGGCGCTGATTTGGCTTGCCACGACTGCGGCAGCGCCGTTGGCGAACAGCGTGGGAATGGCCTCGTTGGTATTTCTGTATTTCGAAGATTGCCAGGCAATCGGCTCCGTGGTGAAGGCCACGTCGCCCGGTTCCACTTGGCCGGCATAGTAATTAGCGCCCGTGCCAACTGCCCCTTCCGGCGGGCGTTTAAGCCACTTGCCGCCCATGATCGTTTGTAACTCGGGCAACGCCCATAAGGGCTCTTTGTCACCTTCAGCTTTGGATGCTGGCGAGGTCGCGACGGGCGCCTGGCTCTGTGAGGGGGCAGGGGTCGCCTGCCCCTCGGACCTTACTGTATCAGCACCCTCACTCGCCATTGCCGCGCCCAGACTACCGGCAGGTTCGACAGCCTTGGTCCTCATACTGTGTCCGGCAGCGCGGGTTAGCCGAGCTAGGGGTGGCTCCGTATCGGCGGTTTGGGAGTCGGTGCTCAGCTGCGCGGGCTTGCCGTTCCTTGCATCGATGACCGATTCGCGAAAGCAGTCGATCCGCTGAAGAGCCCGGTCAAGGTCATCGCATAGGACCCCAACAATGTCGATCGGAGCAGCGGCGCTCAATGCGTGCGCAATTACCCCGGCCTCATCGACCGCGACGTTGATCCGGTGTCTTGAAACCCCGGCGGCAGCCAGTCGGTCTTTCGTTTCCTTGTCGCGACAGACGTACAAGTCGATATCCGCCGGGCTGCCCAAACCGAATCCGGTATTCGTGTCGCCGACACCCCTATCGGTGTCCAACAGCGCGATAATCGATTTGTCCTTGCGCGCCATCGCGCTCAATATATTGGCGAGATGCCGCCCAACTTTTGCCTCACGAAACTCGCCGGCGAGGAGCTTGCAGGCCGGCCCGTTGACGATTTGAGCGCGCAACGGCTCGCTCAGTACGCCGTGACTCAGCGTCTTCAACCCCAACTCGATACCGGCAATATCAGCGCCCAAACACGATGCGAGCGCCGTCGCGTAAAGTGCTTGACGAATAATCCTTCTGCGTTCGTTTTGGCTCGCGTTGATCGGGATGTCTTTAGCGGGGACCGCGAGAGCGAGCTCGCCGTCAATGTAAAGCGCTAAACTGAGTTCGCCCTCGACCGTCTGCGCGATGCAGGCCGGCCCGCCATTCTGAACATGCTCACGAACAAAAGCGTTATCCGAGTTTTCGGTGACATACCAGAATCGAATGCTCGGGTGAGATTTGGCCATTTGCCGACATTTGGCGTCATCGGCGTTCAGGACAACACTATCCCGCGCTGCGGTGACGAATCGGTCGAGCAATCCGGCATAGGTTTCGTCGTCCGGAAGCTGCGCCGGTCTGTTCCTCGCATCGAGCATCGCGCAGACGGAAAAAACATCGCAACCGACTCCGGTTTGGACAATTTCGTCAAAACGCGTTTCAAGAATAGCAATCTCGACCGCCGGGTCGCTCAGCACCATCCGCGCGGCGGCAGCGCTGGTGACGCCTTTGTTGCCGGCTTGCTGCCCAGCAACGAAGGCACCGGTGCGCATCGCCACCCCAACCGTCCGCCCGGAAAGCATCATCATGTGTGCCAAAATTGCAGCGGCCCTTCGTCCGCCCCCGGTACTGGCGATCGCGGCAACTGGGATCCGGCCGTCAGAACCTGGCGGTATCAGCATGTCGATCACCGGTCCGGTAACATCGCGCGGCCGCCCTTCGTCCGGGGCGACATGCAACAGAAAACCAGGGCCCGAATTAACCTCGCAAATGGCGCCACCGACTTCTCGATAGGAGCGGGCAATATCGGTAATTACTAAGTCGACGCCCGCGATATCCATCCTGAAGGCGCGTGCGGCGCGCACCGCCAAGGCGCGGTTATCGGGATGAACGATGTCGGTCACGTCATGCGCGGTCCCGCCCTGCGAATAGTTGGACGCAGAGCGCAGCTGCACGACGATATCCTTGGCGGGAATGGATTCGGTTTTGATTCCAGCACGTGCTAGGTGCCAATTGGATATCTCATCGAGCTTTAGGTCGTATGCGGCCTTACGACCTCGGGCACGCCGTGCCTGATTTTCGATTTTCACCAGCTCTTCAACATTGTGATTCCCATCGCCAATCACCTGAGCCGGAAGGCGTTTGACGGCGGCAACCATTACATCGTCGATCACCAACAGACGGTGATCGTCGCCTTCGAGAAATGTTTCGACGATGACGCCGCGCGAGACCGAACGGGCCGACGCGTACGCCTTTGCAACCTCGTCTTCGGTTTCAAGTTTGACGCTCACGCCGCGACCGGTTTGGGCATTCCGCGGCTTTACGACGACTGGGAACCCGATGCTTTTGGCCGCGTCGACAGAAGCCGCTTGCGAACCGACTGCAATCTGCCGTGGGGCCGGCAACCCCAGCTGCTCCAGCACATGCGCGGTGACAACCTTGTCCCCGGTCATCCTGTAATCGACATGGCTGAGCAGATCAGTGGCGGCAGCGATAATATGACGTTGTCGATTGCCTTGGCCGAGCACCGCGATCTGCCGGTTGATACGCGTCCACGGGATGCTGCGCCGGTCTGCGGCTTCCAGCAAATAGGCGGTATTCAAGTCAACCGATCGCCCCCGATTGAGCCAGTTAATCGTGCCACCCTGGGCGGTAAAATCGAAGCTCGTGGGGGCGCTGCCGGACCCACGGAGGTCGGCGGGGATGAGGTGGTAAACCAGCCCCAAAGCCAACCGCCCGGCCCGCCATCCAATGTCGACATCGCGGTATTCGAAAACGATTTCATGA
>JAOTWM010000507.1 GCA_029862885.1 Gammaproteobacteria bacterium | reverse complement strand
TATACTTAACAAGTTGACTGATCGTGAACACCTGAGTTAAAAACTCAACTCGTCGATGCGTTACACAATCACCTGTTCACGATGCTCCAGAATCGGCGTTCATAGCTACCGGTATACGCAGCAATACCTCACTGGTGCGGGTGGCTGTCAGTATAAGAAAGCGAAGCGCCAGTGCAGACAAACTACCATTGTTCGACAATTTCGCCATGAACGCGGGAACGTTGGTGTAAGGCATTGCTGGGTGGTGCGTGATGGTCTTCACCTGTGAAGGCTTCGGTAGTAGCTTGTCTAGGTGACCACGCCACCGGGCAGGGTTCAGAGGGTCGCGGTATTTGTGCGCAGCCGCAAAGTCCAGGATGTTTTCGATGCGTCCCTGTACTCTTTTGGCCGTTTCGGTTTTGGTTGTCCAAATCGGAGAAAGTATCTTGAGAATGTCCTCGGTGTTGACGGCGTCAACGCGCTTCGATCCAATGACGGGTCGTGCGTAAGTCTTAATAGTGCTTACCCATTGCCGCGCATGTTTGGCGTTCTTCCAGCCGTGTCGATGCGAACGGATGTAACGGGCCGCACAGGTGGTGACGGTGGGAATCTTCTGGTGTTTTGCCAGGCGCGCGTCGATAGGGTCAATGCCCGCCGCCGCTTGTTGCCTGAACTCAGAGGCTTTAGTGCGTGCGACCGCCAGACTTACATCAGGATAACTACCGAGTCCCATTTCGCGGCGCTTACCGTTAATGGTGAAACGCAACACCCATTTCTTAGCGCCCGCCATCGACACAACCAAACGAAGTCCACCGCCGTCCTCATATTTGCCAGTGGTAGCAGTCGCCACTTTGCGCGGTTTAAGTTTGTGAATTGCCATACCGTAATCCTCCGCTATTAGTGGGAATTATTAGGGCGGTCCCCCAGTAAGTCCCCCAACATATTTGGATTATACAGGATGACTCGGGATTGCCTAGGACTATAACCTATTGAATAATAACGAAAGCATGGATGGCAATGGACACCATAAAACCCTATATTGGCGGACTCTCTCTCCGCCAAAATCTCCCAGCTAACGGCCCCTGTGGCCGCCCGCGCGCCGCTCTGGAACTCGGTGCGGTGTCTCCCCGGCATGATATGATGCGCCCCGCTGGTGACATCCCCAAGCGCCCGTAGCTCAGTTGGATAGAGTGCCTGGCTACGAACCAGGAGGTCGGGAGTTCGAATCTCTCCGGGCGCGCCAATTGTCCCTTTCAGTTCAAGCGGTTACCACACCGGCGGCAGCCACACTTTCTTTCAGCACAACCAGTGCCGGACTTACTGTCACAAACCCGGTTTGCCGCCTCTAAAAGTTCCTCCAATTCGGGAGCGGAGTAGTGGGTTGTGATGTCGCCGTTCCGGTGCCCAACAACACCTTCCGGGTTTCCGGTGGTACGCCAGCCGCTCGCAGTCTGCGTCCGAAGGTGTGCTTCAGGTCATGCACTCTTACGAGTCCTAAACCAACATCTTTGCGCACGCGCTTCCACGAACTGTTGTTGATGTTCTGGACCGGATAGCCTTTGTAGGTGAAGACGTAATCGGGGTGATTGCCCCTCGCTTCTTCTACTACTGACCTTGCTATCCGGTTCAATACCACTAGTCGATCCTCTCGGTTCTTTACTCTCTCCCCCGGAATGATAAACACGGACGTGTTCAGTTCCGGCACCTGGACTTGCCAGTCCCAACGGAGTTGGCAAACCTCCTGTTCCCGGCAACCCGTATTAACCTTGAACAGGCACATACGAGCCAAGTGATCCGGGAGCGCCTGGAACAACTCGCGCTGTTCCTGCCACGATAGTGGGTACGGCTTGCGGGCATCGGTGACCGAGAGCATTTGGATCAGCGGTGGCGATTCCAGCCACGTGAGGCCGTCCGCGCCGCGCCACAACCTTGCCGCCAAGTTAAGAATGCGTCTGACGACGCCGAGGGCAAGATTGATGCGCCTTCCTTCAGGGCCACCACTTTTAGTACAGGCACCGGTTTGGGAAATTCCTTAAGCGAGAAGTCCCCGATACGCTCTACCTCCGCCAGATGGTCGACTTTCGCGTATACCGACTCAGTGATTAGTACCTGCCCGCTTCGGGCCTCATCGAAAAGACGCGAAGCGAGATTTGCCACTGAGCCGATTGCTGCATAGTGGAACTGCTCTTTTGAACCAATGGGTCCAAGTGTGGCGTAAGCCGCGAACCTAAACTCTACCTGCTATGACCCTGGCATCCTGACCAGCGCGCCGCCCGTCAGCACATTGCTGGCGAATGGCATAGCGGTTATGATTCCTATCCGTACCGTTGGATGGATACGAACATGGCACCGTTACAACTAGGTTCTGGTGCATTGTTGGGTGGTCTTGGGGGTGTCGTGTTCTGATCTACTGTTTGAGATTCTAATATTTGACCAGAGTTCCAGTTCTGCTACCATCAACTGGCTGCCCGCGCACGGTCCCGTATCCATTCATCTGTTAACGACATCTGTTAATCACAAAGGAAAACGATATGCACATACGTAAACTCACCATCGCCGCAATTCTGCTCGTCGCCAGTGCCCAGGCTTTAGCCTCTCAATGCCCAGGCGATGTCAAGGCAGTCGATGCTGCCCTGACGACAACCTCCGTGTCCGCTGAAGTAAAGGCGGCGGTCGTCGAACTGCGGAATGCCGGTGAAGGTCTTCATCAGGCTGGAAAACATCAAGAATCTGTGAACGCGCTGGCGATCGCAAAATCACTTCTAGGCATTTAGCGAGCAACTCTCCTATCCAGTCAACGATAGGTGTTGCGCGAGAGCCCCGGGGTTTGATCTCTGGGGCGACTCGCCAAAATGCTGAGTCGGCGCCTATTATCACCAGAAACGCCAAAAAGGCGCCGCCCATCAGGTCGCTGTCCGTGCCCTCGCCTTCAAGTGGATACCTATCTTGTACCGCTGTTGGCAATCACGTACGCCCTACAACTAAACCCTCCACCTCCAAGCACTTCAACGACGAGGTTCCAACCTGGTTCCACAACATACTACTTGACTGAATGACTCAGGGTGCGATGCCGCCATTCGAGCAGGCTCGCAGGAGGGCAGTTCTCGGCCGTTGCCGTTGAAATAATCGTAGCCACGTACCTGAAAAAACAGTCGTTGTCGAACAAGGCCGAGTATATATAGGTACAGGCGGCATGGAACCGCGGAATCGACGCTACCCCCTGGGGTCTCCGTATTGTGGTATGGGACCCATTTGTATTGACACTAAGCTCAAAAACACAGAAACGACAACGCAACTCAGACTAGGCTGCCTTCTCCACCTCTAGATGGAGTCATGCTGAATCCTCTGAGAAAAGTGCAGAGAAACCGCCTACCGTTGGATCTTGGCGGTAAATCCTGCGACAGTCGAAGAAAGGTTCAAATGCGCGCTGGTGCGAGCGGATTCATCTAAATGGGTTTCGTTGGATTGAGGCGCTAAGATCGGCGGACACGCTCAAGGTTGCCTGTAAACGTTTTGCAGGTCTCATCGCAACCGAAATTCGAAAGACCGATCAGTTCGCCAATGTATCGCAAAGCCAACAGGGATTGGCAAACACAATTCTGGTCTCAGGCGACATCACCCGCTTCAAAGAAGGGAGCAGTGCGTTACGTTTTTGGGTTGGATTCGGAGCAGGTAGTTCTTACTTCGACGCTACCGTGGAAATTACCGACGCTACGACGGGCGATATCCTGGGTGACTTGCCTCGTCATAATTAGACCATTAGTTATGTTAGGGTTTCTCAAACGAGGAGGGACCGATGAAAGGCGATCGATTTAGCGAAGA